>JAUVYQ010000087.1 GCA_030603035.1 Phycisphaerae bacterium
TGGTATGATCTGGAGCAGAGCCGGCTCATCAGCAACATTGGCTTTGCGGGTTACCTGGGTGAATAAAAGGTGGGACAAGTTATGGTCGCAACAACCATTAGCAGCCTGAAAAATCCACCTACAAACTTGACGGGCACCCCCAGTTCTTCACCATTGATTATTCGCTTGACAACCCGTTGCATAAGAGCATCCCTGCGCGAAACTCGTGCGATTACTTCGCTCAGAACTATTGCTTCCGGGGAATCAGAGGAAGTGATGTCGAGTCGACCGGACCAAAACTGCCAGAATTCCCAAGTAAATGGCCACGTGTTGCACAGCATCAGCTTTGCAGCTCGATTCTCAAATTCACCCATTGACGGCATTAAGCACACGAAGGTGTCGGCTAGCACCGCCCATGGTAGAAAAAGGAAACCGATTAAGTTGCGTAATGCCGGGACCTTATGACACAACCATGAAAGTCCTAAAAGAGGACCAAGAAGGGATATCATCCAAACAATGCTAATGGGGATCAGAAGAAGACCGAGGGTGATCGAAACCAGTAACCCGAGCACAAAGGTTGTCACGAATGAAAGCGGCAAGACTATCCATGCAAGCATGATCAAAATAACATTCAGGATTCGGTTGGCAAACACTTAGCCTCCTGTCTCGCGACAAGTGCCCTAACCTAGTAATATACACAACATACTAATAGTCCCGCCTCGTCTTGTAAATTGGATTTTGGTGGGCTAAGTTCGACAGGCTCACTTCAGGAAAGCCCACCCTACATTCTACATTCTTCTGCATAATCGGACATTATATATTATGCGGCGAAAGTGTCAATCCACAGGATGCCCCTACACGGCATTGACACAAGTAAAGAATAGCGTATAGTAATAGCGTATAGTAAAGGAAAGCTGATGGCATATAGGCTAAAGATGAAGATAGAGCTATGCAAATATTATTGACAAATGACGATGGCATTTTCGCACCGGGCCTGGCGGCAATTTACAAAGAACTGGTCAAAATGGGGGATGTAACAGTGGTTGCGCCGGATGTCAGCCGCTCAGGCGCCAGCCACAGCATTACATACTCTCGGCCGTTAGTGTGCAATAAGGTCGATATTAATCCGCCCCAGGCGGAATTCACGGGCTTTAGCGTGCAGGGCTCCCCCGCCGATTGCGTCAAGCTCGCCGTTATGCAGTTGCACGAAGGCCCGATAGACCTGCTCGTTGCCGGCATAAATAACGGGGCAAACGTAGGAATAAACGTCTACTACTCCGGCACCGTTGCCGCAGCGATGGAGGGCGCGCTTTTAGAAATTCCAGCCGTCGCTATGAGCCTGGCCGCTGAAGAGCAAATGGATTTCGAAAAGGCCGCCGCCTACTGTGCCAAAATTCTGAAAAAGCTTATGCCGGTAAAAAGCGGCGACGTAATAAATATCAATATACCACAATTATCAAAAGGCGAGCCGAAAGGCGTAAGGGTTGTACCGCAATCAAGCAAAGGGTTTGACGAGTATTATATCCGCCAGAAAAACGAACAGGGTCAAACCGTATTCCAGTTAGCCGGCGAGCCAAATCACACCGATGAGACCCCCACCGACACAACGTCACTGATGAAAGGCTTTATAACTATAACGGCGCTGGCCCCTGATATGACTAATCACGAGAAAACACGCCAGCTCCAACAGATAAAATGGTAGGAGAACTCAGGCAATGAAAGCATTAGTTAAAAAGAGTCCTGAACCCGGCCTTTGGTTAGAAGATGTGCACACACCACAAATCAGTATCAATGATGTGCTTATAAAAATTCGCAAGACCTCAATTTGCGGCACCGACCTTCATATATTCAACTGGGACGCCTGGGCCCAAAAAACGATAAAACCGCCTATGGTTATAGGCCATGAATTCGTCGGCACTATCGAGAAAATGGGCAGCAACGTCCACGACTTCAAACTGGGCGACCTTGTTAGTGGCGAAGGGCATCTCGTCTGCGGACGCTGCAGGAATTGCCTTGCCGGAAGAAGGCATCTTTGTAAGGACCCGAAGGGTATCGGCGTCAATCGCGACGGCGCTTTCGCCGAATATTTAGCCATCCCCGTCACCAACGTATGGTATTGCGATACCAGGATACCCACGGACGTACTTACCTGTTTTGACCCCTTGGGTAATGCGGTGCACACTGCCCTGTCTTTTGACCTGGTAGGAGAGGATGTACTGATAACCGGCGCCGGCCCCATCGGAATTATGACGGTCGCTATCGCCAAACAAGCCGGCGCTCGCTACGTCGTGGTCACCGACATAAATCCATATCGCCTAAAACTGGCCAAAAAAATGGGGCCTACGCTGACACTGGACGTCAGAACTGAAAGAATCGAAGACGCCGTCAAGAAACTCGATATGAAGGAGGGATTCGATGTCGGTCTTGAAATGTCGGGAAGCCCTGACGCATTCAAAAGTATGCTTAAAAATATGTGCCATGGCGGTAAAATCGCCCTTCTGGGAATAATGCCGGAAACTCCTATTGACTGGGACTATGTCGTCTTCAACGGCCTTACCATTAAGGGTATCTACGGCAGGAAAATGTACGAAACCTGGTATAAGGCGACTATGCTTATTCAAAAGGGACTCGATATCACCCCGATTATTACTCATCGCTTGCACTATACCGAATATATTAAGGGATTTGAAGTGATGCAATCGGGCAAATCGGGAAAAGTCATTTTGGATTGGACTGAAAAATAAAAAATCGGCCTATAACAATTGTAGGGGACAGGGTATGTTCGGAGCAATGAAATCTCATATAACTGAAGAGCTTAAACAAATAAAGGACAGCGGCCTCTACAAGGCGGAAAGAATCATAACCAGTCCGCAGCAAGCTACCATTACGGTTCGAGGTGGACAAAAAGTCCTTAATTTATGCGCCAACAACTATCTGGGCCTCGCGGACCACCCCGAAGTTATTCGAGCCGCACAGGACAGTTACGCCAAATGGGGATACGGCCTGTCCTCCGTCCGCTTCATTTGCGGCACACAGGAAATACACAAACAGTTGGAAAAGAAAATCTCCAAATTTCTGGGCACCGAAGATACTATCTTGTATAGCTCCTGCTTTGATGCCAACACCGGATTGTTCGAAACCTTACTCACCGCAGACGATGCCGTCATAAGCGACAACCTCAACCACGCCAGCATTATCGACGGCATACGCCTTTGCAAGGCCCAGCGTCTGCGGTTTGAAAACTCCAATATGCAGGATTTGGAGGACAAATTACAGCAGGCCCAATCGGCGCGGTTTCGCCTGATTGCGACCGATGGTGTATTTTCAATGGACGGAACTATCGCCAAGCTCGACCAAATCTGTCAACTCGCAGAAAAATATAACGCCCTCGTGATGGTGGACGATTCGCACGCAGTCGGTGTGCTCGGCAAACGCGGAAGAGGCACTCATGAACACCGTGACGTAATGGGACGCATCGATATTATCACCGGCACGTTCGGCAAAGCCCTCGGCGGCGCCAGCGGCGGATACACCAGCGGAAGAAAAGAAATTATCGAAATTCTGCGGCAGAGGTCACGCCCGTATCTTTTCTCCAACACCCTGGCACCGGCTATCGTCGCTACATCGCTGAAAGTGCTCGACATCCTCTCCGCTTCCACTGATTTACGAGATAAGCTCCAGGAAAACACACGCTATTTTAGAGAACAAATAGCCAAACTCGGATTAGACGTTATAGGCGGCGAACACCCAATCGTGCCGATTATGCTCGGCGATGCGGCCCTCGCCCAAAAAATGGCACAGAAACTTTTGGAAAGGGGCGTTTATGTAATAGGATTTTCCTATCCTGTGGTTCCCAGAGGCGCTGCACGAATTCGCACCCAGATATCGGCGGCCCACAACAAGGAAGATTTGGATTTTGCCATCGAGAAAATTGCAGAGGTCAAACAGGAGCTGGATATCTGACCGGCTAAAATGCCCGAGCTGGCCCTTATCGTTGTTATCCTACCAAAAAAGGTTTTGACATACTCGGTTCGGCCTAATATAATAGTGTATAGACCAGTGGGAAGAACACAAAATTAACGGAACAGAAAGCCGGTTTTGCGCATCCTATAGGTGGGGAAACGACCGTAATAAGAAAGGTGCATCATTTAAGATATTCTTGTTTTTCTGCCGAACAGGCGTTATGGTGTTTGTCGACGGGCATGTAGATTCCATAAGAGCGGAGGACCAAAAAGAGATCGGCACCTTTATATTACTCTGGCCGGAAGCATCCTTACCCGATTGGTACTAAAACTGACCCGTCCTTTTCTTTGATTTCTCTGGCAGAAGCATCAGCCCTTGCTGAACCGACAATCTTAAAAAAAGCCCTGAGTAAATGTTCGATATTTTTGAACAGCCCTGGACACTGCTGATTACAGCAATTCTCGTTTTACTTGTGATGCTGATGCTCCGCAGGATTCTCCCGGAAAAAAAGCATTGGGGACAATGGCTCCTGCCAGCCTTTTTGACTGTCGCTGCTTTTGGGTTCGACCTGCTCGTTAAAACCGATACCGAGAAAATCAACGCCGTAATTAAAACAGGGATAAAAGCCGTCGAAGAAGAAAATTCCGATGCAATCGAGGCAATTATTTCCGATAACTACCACGACTCATATCACAACACGAAAAAAGATTTGACGGAGCACTGCAGAGCAAGGCTGTCAGAGCCGCTGGTTGCAAAAAATAAAAAAAGACCTCCGATAATAGAAATATCACCTCCAAACGCAACTGTCGTTGTGACGGTCATAGTACATTTTGACAAACAAAGTTACATTTATCGAGAATTCAACAAACCTTTTGTGATAATAAAAGTAAGATTAAACCTGCAAAAAGGGCAGGATAAAAGATGGCTTATCAACCGGGCCGAAGTACTCCAGCTCGACAGGCAACCCGTCAAATGGCGAGACATCAAATAGTCATCTTGAATCATACCTCAGTTTATAAAGTATCAACATAGTCGGCTTTGGAACTGTAGCTCTCCGACGGTCACGATTGACCCCAAGTGTTTCCCACCGAAGAATAAATAATTCGGGACAGCCATCTACGGATAATTCGGATAATTCGGGGATAATTCGGGACAGCCACCTATTTTTCCAAGGCAAACGAGCACCGATTTTCCTGCGTTTCCTTGCTTCAAAAACTTGCCGTTTCCTCAAAAACACCAAAAGTCCAGTGGACTTATTGTACCCAATTGTACATCTAATTATAGGACGTTTCAAGACACAAGTCAAGCGGATGTGCTGAAAATCAATAATATTGTTCAAACATCAAGCTTGACCCCGTTAGAAGTCAGTGACTCACTTCTAATGGGGCAAAAAGGGAAAATTTCTAACGGGGTTGACAATTCGCGGCAAATCGCTATAATATAACTATATAAGGGCCTAACTTTACAAATCTTATGGTAAAGTAATGCTCTGCTAAGCCCGCAAATGGCAATAAACCCGGACGTCGGGGAAAAATTAGTTTATAAACTTTGAGGTCGGTACTAATTATGGCTGCAGAACAACCTATCGGCACATACACAAATCTCGACCATGAGCCGGGCTTGAACAAGTTCTTCAGGGCCGCTATCAAAACTCAGGCAAACGACCTGCACCTCAAGGTCGGACAGCCGCCGAAATTACGCCTCTACGGAGAACTGAAAAACCTTAAGGGCGAACCAATAACTCAACAGAGAATAGAAGAAATGGTCTTCGAGATACTAAGTCCAGTCCAGAAGGAGTTCTTCTTGAAAAACGGCACCGTGGACTTCGCCTACGAAATCGGCGATGAAGACCGCTTCAGAATAAACGTATTTCGCCAGCGAGGTATGATTAGTCTTGCAGCAAGACGCGTCAGCGCCTACGTCCCGCCGTTTGAAGAGCTGTATCTGCCGCCGATTCTGAAAAAGATAGCCGACGGCACTCAGGGTCTGGTTCTTGTAGTAGGCCCTACCGGCTGCGGTAAAACCACAACAATCGCTTCAATGATAGACTATGTAAACCGCACACGCTTCTGTCACATAGTTACAATCGAAGACCCCATCGAGTATCTCTTTAAGGACAAGAAGGCAATCGTCTCACAAAGGGAAGTCGGTATTGACATAGAGGACTTTGAGCAGGCCTTGAAATATCTAATGCGACAGGACCCTGACGTAGTCTTCGTCGGCGAAATGCGCGATGACAAAACCGTTACAGCCGGAATGAGGGCCGCCGAAACCGGCCATCTTGTCTTCGGAACGATGCACTCGCCAAATGCCTCTCAGGCTGTGCACCGACTTTTAGACCTCTTCCCGCCGGGCGAAAGAGACCTTACAAGGCAAACTTTAAGTCTCGCACTTAAAGCAATCATCAGCCAGATATTGCTGCCCTGCCTCAAGGAAGGGGTGGACCGAATACCTGCTGTCGAGATACTTCTTGCAAACCCGTCCGTCAGAAAACTGATTTCCGAAGGACGCGAAGCCGACTTGCCCAGCGTTATCCGGGCCTGTCGAGAGGAAGGCATGCTGGACTTTACAGATAACCTTTGTGAGCTCGTCAAAAACGGCTCGATTGACCCAAAGGACGCATATAAATATGCACCAAGCGTAGAAGAGCTAAAAATGGCGCTAAAGGGAATCAGAACTACCACCGAAGGTATCTTGTAAGAGTTAAAACCTAAAAACTTAAAGCGAAAAACGTACTAACAAAATTCGAATATGGATACATACGCTTCTGACAGGCGTATCGAATTTCATATTTCATCCTTCGCTTTCTTTTTGTTGGGTATGGAGCATCTTATGCCGGATTTAATACTATCTTCTATCGAATACAGCAGCTACATATCAGAAATTAAATTTGGCATCTTTTTGGCCTTGTTTCTTCTATGGCTCCCGCTCGTTGGCTGGGTGTACAGGGACGCCCTCGCAGTCGAAACAAAAGAGGTCTTCTGGACGGCTCTTGTTTTCGGCGCAGGAGCAGCGGCCGCAATCATTTGGCTGCTTATCCCTCTTTTTGTCATCGGAATATTGTTCTATGCTGTTGCCGTAGCGGCGACATCTCTCAGTTATGTGATGCACCGAAATGCAAGAGTCCTGGATTTCGACCGTGTCCTGACCGTCGAGCACATCAAAGGACTGTTCGTCAGCAAACAAAAGCGGCTTGATGCACTCAAAGGTTTTCGTTTTGTAACCGCCAACGACAATGAAGTGCCTTTGCCGCAACCGCAAACCTCCGACTTCTTCGGCTATAAGGCGGCTTACGAGATTTTTACCGATGCTAACTGGCGAAGGGCAAACAGCATTATGTTTTCACCGTCCCCGGAATACTATAATGTAACTTACTACGTTGACGGAGTGCCGTTAAAACAGCCGACCATACCCAGAGACCAGATGGAATTTTTCATTCGCTTTCTAAAGAACCTTGCCGACCTCGATGCCGACGAAAAACGAAAACCGCAAAAAGGAAAGTTCAAAATCCGCCAGGATAAGGAGAATACCGAGTGGGAAGTGGCCACTGCCGGCTCAACCGTCGGAGAACAACTCAGACTCAAACAAATAATGCAGCAGAAAATAGCAGGGTTAGCTGATATCGGCTTGATGACCAGGCAGTACGAACAGCTAAATAAAATTCGAGGGCTAAAACAAGGCCTGTTTATCGTAACCGGGCCCCAAAAAACCGGTGTAACAACTACATTTTACGCACTACTGCGAAATCACGACGCCTTCATCAACAGTATAAGCACGCTTGAAAAACGCCTTTCCGCAGAGCTGCCAAATATAATTCAAAACGTCTTCACCATCAGTGACACCGGCACAACTACTTACGCCAAAAAGCTGCAGGCAATAGTAAGAATGGGGCTGGACATCATCGGTATTGCCGACTGCAAGAATACCGAAACTGCCCGGGTCGCCTGTGCAGCCGCCAAGGATGGCAAAATCGTATATGTTACGCTCAAAGCAGATAACGTTTTAAGAGCGCTCGGAAAATGGATGAAATTGGTCGGCGACAGAAATCTCGCCGTCGAAAACCTCCTCGGCATAAGCAACCAACGCCTCCTCAGAAAACTTTGCGACGAATGCAAGCAGGCCTATGAGCCAAATAGAGAGCTGCTCAGAAAGTTCAACATCCCCGCTGAAAAAGCAAAAGTATTTTACCGACCCGGAAAAGTAATCTATCCAAAACACGGAAAACCAATAACCTGCGAAGATTGCCAGGGCACAGGCTTCCTCGGCAGAACGGGCGTATTCGAAACTATCACAATAGATGATGAATTGAGAAACGCCATAAAACAGGCAAAGTCACTGGCAGAAATCGGTACGCAATTTAGACGTGCTAAAATGCTTTACCTCCAGGAGCAGGCGCTCAGAAAAGTCATTGGTGGAACAACATCAATAAATGAAATAGTCAGGATGCTTGCAACATCCAAAAAACAAAAAATGAAAAAACCGGAACAAAAATAGTCGTTAATGAACAGTGTTTGGTCGTTAGTGACTAACGGCTAAACACCGGAGACATTGTAATGGCCGGCTTGGTTGTAGTATTAATTATTCTTGGCTGTGTTGCTTATCAGTATCTGAAAGGCACACTCGTTAAAGCATTTGCTGCGATAATAATTGCGATATGTGCAAGCGTAGTTGCATTCGGCTACTTCGAGCTCTTGGCAAATGTCTTTGTAAGCCGCAGCGATAACAGCCGTTTCCTCTCTATCGTACCCTGGGCACAATCGCTCTCTTTTGTGCTGTTGTTCGTTTTGGCTTTTGCCATCTTGCAGACAATCACCATCTACCTAACTCGCCAGCCGGTTGATTTTGGACTTTGGCCTGAGCGTATCGGCCGCATTGTCTGTGGAATCTTCTTAGGCCTTATTCTGTCCGGCCTGCTCCTTACAGCCCTTGCAATGGCGCCTTTACCAAGCAAGTGGCCTTACCAACGCTTCGACCAAACGAGCCCGGATGTCGAAAAGCCCAGCAAAGTCTTGCTCAACACCGACGGCTTTGCGACAGGATGGTTCAGCATCGTAAGTAGAGGCAGCTTCAGCGGCAAAAAAAGCTTTGCTGTCCTCCACCCCAACTTCCTCGACCAGCTCTTCTTGAATCGACACAAAATCGGCGACGACATATCAATCATCACCAGCTCCCAGGCAATAGAGCTGCCACGGAAAAGGGAAATGGCCGCTTGTTGGTCGGCCCACGAAGATATAAAAGACTCAGACGGCAGACCTCTACAAAAAAGCCGGCACAACCTCACTATCGTGCGCGTCGGAATAAAGAGAAGCGCCGTAAAAACAGATGCAATAATAGACGGCGGAACATTTACATTTTCCCAGTTAAGATTGGTCTGCAAACGAGAAAGTGATGCTGAAAACCTGCTCGGAAAAGGAAAAAACATTTACCCCATCGGATACCTGAAAACGGCAGACCAGATACAAATAGCACGATTAAACGACCGGATAAAATTAAAACGCGACGACTTCGACGACAGGGTTAAGTGGCTCGACTTCGCTTTTTATGTGCCGGATAATTTTCGGCCCATCTTGGTCGAGTTCAAGCAAAACAGCATCGCCGCAGTACCGCCCCCCGTAAGCGCCGAACAGGCACCGCCGCCGGCGCCGTTCATTCCGCTATACGAACGTGAAAAAGATGCTGAAAAACCTTAGACTCCTTGCGAGGCAGATTCGCAGCGCTAAAGACGCCCGCCGGAAAACGCAAACCTTCAGGAGGAGCAAACAGCCAATGCTTCCAGGTCCAGCTCCATCAGATGCTCAAGATAACTGTTCAAATCTTCTTCAGAAAAGCGGGCAAGAAATTCCGGCTTGGCGCCCCTGTTGATTTCACAAATGCAGTCTATCAACTCCCTTTTACTCATATGCGCACATCCTTGAAAACAACAAAGTGTAAAACGTAGAACTCATTTTGTTTTAAGTTTTACGATATGATTTTGCATTTTTCACTTTGGTTTTACACTTTTCATTTTAACTTTTTAATTTCTCTTGACTTACCGCATATCGACTCGGCCAACATTTTTTCTTTAGCCAACCACGCCCTCGCCATAGTAACGCCCTATAACACAAACCACTACATAACAGCCCGCCCTTGTCTTTGTGCACAATATATAGCTCGACCGTCCAAACTGTTTTCGTCTCTTTCCTCAATGTCCAATAAAATCCCCCCTGCCAATAGCTAATCCAAAGCAAAAAAAATTTCCAATTTTGCAATTTTTCTATTGCGATGCTCCGCACGGAACCTCAAAACGTTTAGACCCCAGGTTTAACTGGGAGTTCAGTTGTTCCCAAAATTTATTGCGCAGTTTACACTCTGACTTGTTTAGCCGTCGCCGGCACGGCGACGCTCACGCTTGCCCCGCACGAATTAGTTGTAGGGTGTGCACCATACACCTATCTTACCTGCCTATAAGGCAGTTTTCTTTTGAACATTGGAATTTTGGAAATTTGAATTTGTTTCCACCGCAAGGTGTCCGCCGCAAGGCGTCCCCAAGCGGACTGCGGAGCATTTCGACGGGTGGCAGCCTCAAGTGCAGCTTGGGGATGGCAATTTCCTGATATCCTGATTTCTGGTATCCACACCCTGATTCCTGATATCCTGCAACCTGATTTCCTGATCACCTGATAACCTAAGTAACCAATTCTCTAATTCTCTAATCTCTCGTCCCTCGCCCTCCTCTAACGACATACGATATACGACATACATAATACGAACCAAAATCTGCGTCTAAAAAAAACCGTGTAAATCCGTGTCTAATAAAAAATAAACTGTGTGAATCCGTGTTAATCCGTGTTAATCCGTGATTAATATCTTTTTGTGTCTTTTGTGCCTTTTCGCGGCTACACTTTTTTGTGAAATCTGCGTAATCCGCGGTTAATTATTGTTGAACTATCAGCGTAAATCTGCGTCTAAAAAACCTTCGTGTCAATTCGTGGCTATATTTCTCTGTGTCCTCTGTGAACTCTGTGGCCGATTTTCCTTTGTGTCTTCGTGCCTTCGTGGCTATAAATCCTTTTATCAAAAAAATTCCTTGTCCTCCACACTCCAATTATTGTATTATTATTGGTTTTAACGAAAATCTAAAAAAAATTAACCTTTTGGAGCTTAAAAAGTGGCCAATACTAACGACATCCGCAACATCGTCTTTCTCGGGCACGGCGGGGCCGGAAAAACCTCGCTCGCCGAGGCAATCCTACATAAAACCGGCGCTACAAACCGCCTCGGAAGCGTCAATGAGCAAACCAGCATCTGCGACTACTACGACGAGGAAAAAGAACATCAGCATTCTGTTACCTCGGCTATAGTTCACACCGAACACGCAGGCAAACTCATCAACATCATCGACACGCCGGGCTATCCTGATTTCATCGGCCCGGCTATCAAGGCGATACCAGCCGCCGAAACGGCAGTAGTAGTTATCAGTGCACCAGCCGGTATAGAAACCAACAC
>JAUVYQ010000066.1 GCA_030603035.1 Phycisphaerae bacterium
TGGTATGATCTGGAGCAGAGCCGGCTCATCAGCAACATTGGCTTTGCGGGTTACCTGGGTGAATAAAAGGTGGGACAAGTTATGGTCGCAACAACCATTAGCAGCCTGAAAAATCCACCTACAAACTTGACGGGCACCCAGCCAGGATTTTTGTCGACATTTTGTTGACAATAATTGATTTGTGTGATAGACTGAAAGTTTTTCAGCCGTAGCGAGCATTGTCAGGGACGACTTTGCGTGAACCAGTTGGGCTGTGGCATATCCGTAATTTCGTGGTCAGGGATGGTTTATTAAGTACTCTGTTAGACTTAGGGGTGCACCAGAGTCGGTAAATGGCTTTGGAAGGGCCGCAAATTGGTCCGAACCCGAATTCTTAAGGAAGGCGAACTTAAATGATTATTGATAAATGATTATTGAAAAAGGCATGAAAAATAATCGATAGAAAATAATCAATAATCAATAATCAATTAAAAGCCTTTCCTGCCAAAATCAAACAAGATATATTTAGCTGATAATAGAAAAACTATACGCTAAGGGTGTTTTTTTAATTTTGTCTTTGGTTTATAAGTTGATATACTTTAGGGTTTTAAGATTTGCAGGTGAACTTGTCCCCGCGAAAGTGGGAAGTATAGAGGAAAGTTATGGCTGCCGAAACCGAGAGAATAAGAATTAGAATGGAGGCCTACGACCACAGGGCTCTTGATGCATCTGCTAAGGAGATAGTGGAGCACGCTCGAAAGACCAATGCCCGTGTCAGTGGTCCGGTGCCGTTGCCTACGCGTATTGAAAGATACACCGTTTTGCGAAGTCCCCACATCGATAAAAAATCGCGTGAGCAGTTTGAGTTGAGGACTCATAAACGTCTGATTGACATTCACGAGGCCAACGCACGAACGGTTGAAGTCTTGAATCGTTTGGTGGTGCCGGCCGGCGTCTTTGTAAAGATAAAAGCCTGATCGGTGATTCAGGCGACGGGCGACGAGATAATGGCAATGTTATTGGGAAAAAAAATTGGAATGACTCAGGTCTATGATGAATCGGGCAAGCTACTGCCCGTTACGGTCATACAGGCCGGCCCTTGCGCCGTTATGCAGGTCAAAACAATGGAGACAGACGGCTACAATGCCATTCAGTTGGGGTATGATGATATAAAGCCCTCGCGCAGGAAGAATTCGCAAATCGGACATGCTCACAAAGCCAATATAGCACCGAAGAAATTCGTCAGGGAGATGCGACTGCCGGACGATGTCGAAACGGAGTACAAAGTCGGAGATTCTATCACCGTCTCGGTCTTTGCGAAAAACGAATCTGTCGATGTTGTAGGTACCAGTAAAGGCAAGGGCTTCGCCGGGGTGATGAAGCGGCATGGCTTTGGCGGTTTCCCGGCTTCGCACGGCACGGAACGAAAACACAGAGCACCTGGCTCAATATCAAGTTTCGCCAGCGATGCCGGACACGGCGGAAGCCCAAAAAAAGGCAAGAAAATGGCAGGGCATATGGGCAACTGTCGTGTTACAACAAAAAGCCATAAGCTGGTAGCGATAGATGAAGAGAAAGATTTATTAGTCGTCAAAGGTCCTGTACCAGGCCCCGCCGGCGGCTATTGTCTCGTTCGTAGTGCCAAAAAAAAAATGCAAAATGTAAAAAGCAAAATGTAAAATGACAAATGAAAATTCAAAAAGGATTACTGTATGCTCGATACTAAATACTCGATGCTCGTACAAGGAGAGAATCGAGAATCATTTTGATTTTTGCATTTTGATTTTTGCATTTTGATTTGTAATTTTGATATTTGGTTTTTGATATTTGATTTTAATATGATTGATTTGGCTGTTTACAACACAGATGGACAGGAGGTCGACAGCTTAAAGGTCGATGAGTCGGCTTTGGGCGGCTCAGTTAGATATTCATTGCTCAAGCAGGCGATTGTTATGTATCAGGCCAACAAGCGTGTGGGAACAGCCGCAACAAAAGGCAGAAGTATGGCGGTCGGTTCGGGCAGAAAGCTCTTCAGGCAAAAAGGCACGGGATTTGCCCGGGTTGGCAACCGCAGAACCGGAAAACGTGTCGGCGGCGGCGCCACCTTTGCCAAGGTTGCCAGAGATTTCCGTAAACGTATGCCTAAAAAGCAAAGAAAATTGGCCAGAGACTCCGCAATATTAGCAAAGCTTTTGAGTAACAATCTTGTGGTGGTTGACGGACTGAACTTTGAGAAGCCGCACACCGGCGATTTTGTAAGTGTTCTGAGTAATTTGAAGATTGAGCGCAGTTGCCTCGTGACGATTAGCTCCGTAGACGTAAATCTTTACAAATCAGCTAAAAACATTCCGAAAGTGGCTGTTATGCCTGTAGCTGAATTGAACGCCGGCGCCATCTGCAGCCATCAGAAAATGCTGGTAACTAAAGAGGCGCTTTTGTCTCTCTTGAATAGAGACCGGACAAGTGAAAATTAACAGGTATTGGTGTGGACGATTATAATATAATAATTCGGCCTCTGATTACAGAGCAGGGGATGCACTTTGCGAGTACAAGAGGGGCGTATTCCTTTGAGGTAAATAAAAAAGCTAATAAAATCCAGATAAAAAATGCTGTGGAAAAAATATACAGCGTTAAAGTGCGCAAAGTTAAAACCGCTAACCGAAGGGGCAAAGTCCGCCGCAGAGGCAGAACCTTTGGTTCCACGCCGAGCTGGAAAAAAGCTGTTGTGTTTCTGGAGCCCGATTTCCACATAGATTTGTTCTAAGCGAAATACGATATACACAATACGAGATACGAGTAAAATGGGTATTCGAGTTTATAAGCCAACAAGTCCCGGACGCAGGAACAGCTCAGTAAATGATTATGCCGAGCTGACTACGACCAGGCCCGAGAAGTCGCTCTGCAAGCGGATAAAGAAGACCGGCGGAAGAAATCATCACGGCGTCACTACCGCTCGGTTCAGGGGCGGCGGGGCAAGAAAAATTTACCGTATTATCGATTTTAAACGTAATAAGGACGGTGTCCCCGCAAAGGTGGCAACGATTGAGTACGACCCTAACAGAAATTGTTTTATATCCCTGCTGCACTACGCCGACGGCGAAAAAAGATATATATTAACGCCGCTGGGTATAAGGGCCGGAGACCGCCTCGAAAGTGGCACCGCTTGTGAACCTAAGATTGGTAATGCGATGCCGCTGGAGGCGATTCCTGCCGGGCTCGAAATTCATAATATCGAAATGAAGGCCGGACAGGGCGGAAAGCTCGTGAGAGGCGCCGGAAGCGTTGCAAAAATTGTCGCCAAAGAAAGTAATTGGGTCACCATCATTTTGCCAAGTGGCGAAATGAGGATGGTTCGCAAGGAATGCCGAGCGACAATTGGCCGGCTGAGTAACCCCGACCACCAGAATGTTAGAATCGGTAAGGCCGGGCGAAAACGCCATATGGGTCGAAGACCACACGTCAGAGGCGTGGCAATGAACCCTGTTGCTCACCCATTAGGTGGTGGAGAAGGCCATCGAGCCGGTGGGAGGCATCCCTGTTCGCCTACGGGCGTGCTGGCAAAAGGCGGAAAGACAAGAAATCCACGAAATCCAAGTAACAAAAGGATTATCAGAAGACGTAAGAGTAAAAGGGGAGGACAGTTGGTCCTGTAGAAGCGTGAAACGAGATACGATAAGTGTTGAGGAAAGTTAATGGGAAGATCTCTTAAAAAAGGACCTTATGTTGACGAAAAGTTGTTTATCAAGGTCAACAAGCAAATTGGTTTGGGTTCTCGCGACCCGATAAAAACCTGGGCAAGAAGATGCACCATAATTCCCGAATTCGTGGGCTTTACCTTTATGGTCCACAACGGCAAAATATTTCATAAGGTTTTTGTTACCGAGGATATGGTGGGACATAAGTTGGGCGAATTTTCACCCACACGGACTTTTAAGGGACATTCAAGCAAAAAAATAAGATAGTGAATCGTGAGTGTTTAATTAACCAATTAACCAATTACCAGATTATGTTAAGTGCTAATAAGTTAAAAGAGCTTTGCCAGCAGCGACAGATGGGCGTAGAGCAGTTAGCTGGCCAGATTGTCAGAGGAGGGCTAAACGAGAAAGAAGCAGCAGCGGCTGTTAAAAACTGGCAAAAAGGCCTTTTTAAGCCCGAACCGCGTACAGAGGATATTCACCGCCTGGCGACCGCCTTGTCTGCCGAGGTAAATGATTTGGTTGACTGGCGTTCGTCTTATCGCTTTGCCCCGCTTTCAGCACGCAAGGCCAGATTGGTTACGCAGTTGATAGTCGGCCGAAGTGTTCAGGACGCAATGGATATCTTGAAGTTCACAAGAAAACGGGCAGCAGCGATGATTGACAAGGTTCTAAAAAGTGCCGTTGCAGATGCTGATGAGCAGCAGGCTGACGTTGATAATCTTTATGTCAGCAGCGCCCGTGTCGATGATGCAGGAGTCCGCATCGGCACGAAAAGATGGATACCGAAAGACAGAGGCAGAACGCATCCTATTCGCAAAAAGGCATGTCACATACATATAACAGTAACACAGGCTTGAAAAAAAGAATTCAAAATGTAAAATGACAAATAAAAATTTAAAAAGAAGGCTGGGAAAATTTTACATTTTGCAATGTAATTTTGATTTTTGATATTTAACTTTAGTACGGGATTATGGGTCAGAAAGTATCGCCAATAGGTTTTAGAACAGGAATAACGCTTGGATGGCAGAGTACCTGGTTTGCGCCCAAGGCTGATTACGGCGATTTCCTCGTCGAGGACCAGAAAATCCGTCAGTATGTTGACAGGAAATTTAACCGTCATATGCCCAAAGGTGCGGTGGCAAAGGTTGAAGTAATCCGAACGCGCAACGAAGTGAAAGTAACATTGCACAGCGCTCGGCCCGGCGTGGTCATCGGTCCAAGAGGTGGTGAAGTCGATAGGTTGCGAGAAGAGCTTGAAGAGATGACAGGCCGAAAGGTTGCCGTCAATGTTATCGAGATAAAAGAGCCGGACCTTAATGCTACTTTGGTGGCCGAATCAATTGCCGAACAGCTAAGTAAGCGGGCCTCATTCAGGCGTACAATGAAGCAGTATTGCGAATTGGCAATGAACGCCGGCGCCAAAGGAGTTAAGATTATCTGTGCCGGACGGCTGGCAGGCGCCGAAATGGCACGCAGGGAAACGCAGAAGCTCGGTAGTATCCCGCTGCATACCCTCGATGCCAATGTGGATTACGCTGTAGCAACATCAAGAATAACGTACGGGGCGATTGGCATTAAAGTTTGGATTTATAAAGGTAAATTCGGCGAAGAAATTGAGCAAACCGTGCGTCGTCGGCGTCGCCTGCCGAGGCGTATTGGCCCGGGGGCCAGGGGCGGTGGCAGGTCTAAAGCTGTGCCGGTACGACAGGGCAAAAGCGCCGCCAAAGCTGATGCGGCTGCCCCGCCGGCAAAAGCTGATACCCCGGAACAAAGAAGTGCAGAGGGAAGTTGAAGGTCGTTTTTTTGAAGAAAGTGCCCCCTTAAGTATAGGTTTTGTAAAGGTCTAAAAAAATGGTAATGATGCCGAAAAGAGTTAAGCATCGTAAGAGCCAACGCGGCAAAATGAAGGGTAATGCTTCGAGAAGCAATTTTGTAGCGTTTGGCGAATACGGCTTGCAGGCCTTGGAAAGCAGCTGGATAACCGCCAGGAACATTGAAGCAGGCCGGGTTGCAGCAACTCATTTCTTACATCGTGAAGGAAAAGTCTATCTTAGGATATTTCCGCACAAACCGGTAAGCGCCAAGCCGTTGGAGACGCGAATGGGCAAAGGTAAGGGTGAGCCGGAATTCTGGGTCGCCAGGGTCAGGCCGGGCACGGTTATGTTTGAGATAGGCGGAGTAACTGAGGACGTGGCAAAACAGGCGCTGGTCAGAGTCGCTCATAAAATGCCGATAAGGTGCAGGTTCGTTAAGCGAAGACATTCATTGTAATAAGGAATTTCAGCCACAAAGACACGAAGTCACGAAGAAATTTGAGAGTTAAAAAAATAAATATGATGAAACCTTAGTGTCTTGGTGCCTTTGTGGCAAAAAAGAAGGCTTGAGATGAAGGCGCAGCATTTCAGAGAGTTGAGTCCGGATGAGCTCGAAAGCAAACTCGAAGAGCTCCAGAGGCATTTGTTTGATTTGCACGCGCAGGCGGTTACGGAAAAACTGGAGAATTCCAAAGCTATAACTAATGTCAAGCGTGATATCGCCAGGATTAAGACTGTAATGCGTGAAAATAGTAGAAATTAACCGTGGAGAATCCGTCATTGCCACTTGTGTGGCAATGCCGGAAAAGCGCAGAGAAAAAATTAAAATTAAAAAACTCTGCGTGCTTTGTGGTCTCTGCGGTAAAAAAATCAGGAATCGAAGATGCAGGACCGAAAATTAAAAACTTTAACTGGCGTCGTAGTAAGCAGCAGTGGTGACAAAAGCATCAAAGTTGTCATTGACTTCAAGGTCAGGCATCCAAAATACGGCAAATACGTGAAGCGTAGAACAAAACTCGGCGTCCACGATGAGCACCGGCAGGGCAGGGTCGGTGACATCATTGAAATTGCTGAATGTAGGCCTCATAGCAAAACCAAGAGTTGGCGCCTCGTGAGAGTTGTAGAAAAGGCAGTTCAGATTGAATCGTAAAGCGAAATACGAGCCCCACCCCTCCGAGGGGCGGGACGAGATGCGAGAATAGTAAGGTGATTCAGCAGGAAACAATGTTGGATATAGCCGACAACTCAGGCGTCAAGTCGGCATTGTGCATTAAGGTGCTTGGAAGAGGTGGCGCCCGCGGTAGAAAAACCCGCCCCGTCGCTGGGGTGGGAGACGTGGTCTGTGTTGCTATAAAAAAGTCGTTGCCGACCTGCCAGTTGGATGACAAGAAAGTCCATAAATGCGTTATTATTCGCACTAAAAGTCCTGTGAGACGCCCCGACGGCAGCTATGTAAGGTTCGATAGCAATGCCGCAGTGATGATTGATAACGAAGGTAATCCGATAGGAACGAGAATCTTCGGTGCCGTTGCTCGCGAGCTGCGTGAAAAAAACTATATGAAAATTATCTCCCTCGCAAGCGAGGTAGTATAGAAGGTGCAAAATGCAAAAATCAAAATGCAAAATGACAAACGAAAAATTGAAAAGGAGAGATTGCTTCGGGCGCTTCGCTCCCTCGCAATCACTTTTTGCATTTTGATATGTAATTTTGATATTTGATTTTTGATATTTGATTTTAAGATGAGCCTGCATATAAAAAAAGGTGATATGGTTGAGATTATAGCTGGTGACCATAAAGGTGCTACCGGCAGAGTGCTGCGCGTGATACCCGAAAAGAATAAGGTGGTGGTTCAGGGGCACAATATAGCAAAAAAGCATGTTCGGCCTTCACGCAGAAATCCCCAGGGAGGCCGAATCAGTGTTGAACAGCCAATCCATATAAGTAATGTCTTACCCATAAATCCCAAAAGCTCAACAGGTAGTAGAGTCCATTATCAGGAGCACAAGGATGGCAGTAAAAGACGAGTTGCTGCCGACGGTACCGAAATTGGCATTGTTAGAAAGGCAAAATAGTGAATGGTGAGTAGTTAACCAATTAACTTAATTAACTACTTAATTAACCAATTAACTAATTACAAGATGGCACGTTTAAAAGATTTATATAAGTCCAGGATAGTTCCGGAATTGGCCGGCGAGTTTAACTACAAGAATCCTATGGCTGTACCGCGGATGGAAAAGGTCATTATCTCTATGGGTGTGGGAAGAGCGGCCCAGGACAGAAAGTTTCTGGAATCAGCTAAAAAGGACCTGATGATGATTACAGGCCAGATGCCGCTCGTCTGTAAAGCTAAAAAAAGCGTCTCGAATTTTAAAGTTCGCCAGGGCAACGAAACCGGTTTGAAAGTTACTGTTCGCGGCGTGCGAATGTACGAATTTATGGATAGACTCATTAATCTTGCAATCCCGCGATTAAGAGACTTTCGAGGTCTTAACCCAAACAGTTTTGACGGCAGAGGAAATTACTCGATGGGACTGCCGGAACAGAGCGTTTTTCCGGAAATCAATCCGGCCCAGATGGAGTTTCAGCAGGGCATGAACATAACCCTGGTAACGACGGCAAGTACTGATGAAGAAGCAGGGAAAATGCTGTCGCTTTTTGGTATGCCGTTCAGGAGCTCAGCGACGCAGGAGTGATATTTAGCGGTTGCCGGCAGGAGGCAAACGATTATTTTGGAGCGTGTGGATGTCAACTAAAGCGCTGGAGAACAAGGCAGAAAAGAAACAAAGATTTCGCGTCAGACAATATACGCGGTGCCAGCTTTGTGGAAGAGCCAGGGCTGTTTATCGCAAGTTCAAAATTTGCCGCATTTGCTTTAGAACTTTGGCTAACGAAGGAAAAATACCGGGAGTAAGAAAAGCCAGTTGGTAAATTGTATCTAAACGACATACGAGATACGATATACGAGATACGAAATTATGAGTTTGAGCGACCCAATAGCTGATATGCTGACGAGAATTCGCAATGCTGCGCGAATAAATAAAGGTGAGGTTAATATTAAGGCATCGAATATTTGCGAAGGCATAGCGGCTGTTTTAAAGAAGGAAGGTTACATCGAAGATTTCGACCGAATCGATGACGGCAAGCAGGGAATACTGAGAGTTACTCTAAAGTATGACCGGGATGGCCGGCCTATTATTAACGAAATAACGAGGATGAGCAAACCCGGCCGCAGAATTTATTTATCTGTTGACAAATTACCGCACGTTTTAGCCGGTATGGGCATAGCAATCGTTTCGACAAGTAAAGGTGTAATGAGCGATAGAAGCTGCCGCGAGGCCAACGTCAGCGGCGAGATACTTTGTACGGTGAGCTAATGAGTCGTATCGGGAAAAAACCGATTACTATTCCTGAGGCAGTTGTGGTTGAGCAGAAGGGCCTGTCTATCAAAGTTTCAGGGCCGTTCGGCACCATGCAGATGGACTGTCACCCCCCGATAAAGGTAAAAATTGACAGTTCTGCAGGGAAAATATTGGTGGAAAATGAACATCCTGAAATCCGCGAGGACAAGCAGTTGCACGGCACGATGCGCGCCTTGATTGCCAATATGGTCACCGGTGTCAGTAAAGGTTTTGAAAAGAAAATGGAATTATACGGCACCGGATATAGTGTCAAAGAGCGGGGCGGAAAGCTGGTTTTTCAGGTTGGCTTTTGCCATCCGGTAGAGCGCGTAATACCAGAGGGTATAAAGGTAAACATTGATGTCGATACAACCAGGGGCAATGAAGTTCCCGCCAGGTTCACGCTTTCGGGAATAGACAAGTGTCTCTTGGGACAGTTTGCTGCCGAGATACGAAAAATAAGGCCGCCCGAACCCTATAAAGGAAAGGGTATCCGTTACACTGACGAATACGTGCGACGAAAGGTCGGCAAAGCATTTACTTCCGGAGCAGTCTAAAAAATTGACGGTTGACAATTGAATATCGACTGTTGAAAAAGGAGTCGCAGTTCAAAATCAATAGTAAATAGTCAATAGAAAATAGTAAATGCCGAGTGGGATTTGGTTTTTATGAGAATCGACAGGATAAAAAAAGCGGTACTGAGGCGTAAATATCACGTGCGGAAAAAGGTCTTTGGAACGCCAAACAGACCAAGACTGTCGGTATTTCGTTCGAACAGGCATATTTACGCCCAGATTATAGATGATGCCGCCGGTGCGACACTTGTTTCCGCAAGCACGAGAGCGAAAGGCGTGAGAGACCAATTGCCAAATACCGCTGACAAAAAAGCCGCTCAAATCGTAGGTGAAGCGGTCGCAAAGCAGGCCCTTGGAGTCGGTATTAAGTGCGTTTGCTTTGATAGAAACCGCTATAAGTTTCATGGCAGAGTCAGGGCCCTTGCTGAAGCGGCAAGAAAGACTGGACTGGTTTTTTAAAAAAAGAGACAGAGTTTGGAGGAAAAATTGGCGGCAGAACCCGTTAAGCCCGTTAGAAGCAAGACCTCAGAGAGAAGTGGCGCACCGTTGGGGCGGACTTCTAACGGGGCTAAACTATCTGACGAGGAAGAACGGCCGTTGGAAGATACGGTCGTAAAAATATTTCGCTGTTCTAAGGTCGTCAAGGGAGGCCGCCGTTTCAGTTTTGCGGCATTGGTTGTAATTGGTGACCGTGCAGGCACGGTGGGTATTGGTTATGGCAAGGCTAATGAAGTCCCAATGGCGGTTGAGAAAGCCATGAAAGATGCAAAAAAATCTTTGCATAAAATAGCTTTGGTCGGCCGAACGATTCCATACCAGGTCAACGGCAGATACAGAGCTACGAAGATAGCATTGGTCCCGGCCAGCCCCGGCACCGGTGTTATCGCCGGCTCCAGCGCTCGAGCAGTGCTCGAGCTGTCCGGCGTACAGGATGTCCTTACAAAAGTGTACGGAAGCTCCTCTGCTAAAAATGTTGTCAAAGCTACGTTGGATGGGTTGTTGAGATTACGCAGCAAAGAAACGGTTGAATCTCTTCGAGGCGTAGAAGTTCAAGAAATAAAAAGGTGGTGATGATTTATGTTGAATTATCAAATAACTTCTATCGCAGGGAAGCATAAAGCTCGGCGGCGCGTTGGTAGAGGCACAGGCACCGGCCGAGGAAAAACCTGTGGCCGCGGCCACAAAGGCAGTGCCAGCAGGGCCGGCTCGACTGCCATGTCGCTTTATGAAGGTGGACAGATGCCTTTATTTCGCCGACTGCCAAAACGAGGCTTTAGTAATTATAAGTTCGCAACACGATACCAAATTGTTAATGTATCACAATTGGAAAGATTTGACGAAGGTGACGACGTCAGTGTAGAGCAATTATCCAATGCAGGACTGATTGACAGCCTGGAAAGTAAAGTTAAGATTCTTGGTAATGGCGAGCTGACAAAGAAGTTGGAGGTGGCAGCGCATAAATTTAGCAAAACCGCAGAGCAGAAGATTATAGGCTGCGGCGGCAAGGCAAAAGTGATACAATAGCCGGTTCACCCAGCCCCTCCGAGGGGCGGGGCTCAATTATTGTGGAGGGTGTGCACTGCACACCCTACCGGAAAATATAGAAATGCTTGCAACAGTATTTAACGTATTCAGAATCCCGGACCTGCGCAACAAGATTCTTTTTACTGTGGCGCTGCTGATAATATACAGGGTTGGTTTCCATATCCCCATTCCCTATTTTAGCCACAAAAGCATAAAAGCCGCCGCCACAGGAGATACAGAGAGTCCCTTAGGTAGAGCTGCTCAAATGATGCAAATGTTCACCGGTGGAACCCTGGACAAAAGCAGCTTGTTTGGTCTGGGAATTATGCCATATATTACCGCATCGATTATTCTTATGCTGCTGGGCGAGGTTATTCCTGCTTTGAAAAAACTGCGTCAGGAAGGCCAGACCGGCTACAAAAAGATACAGGAATATACACGCTACTTGACGGTGCTGATTTGTCTCATTCAGTCGATGATATATATGAGGTTGCCCATGTTGAGAGCTTTGATGCGTGAGGATATGGTAACTCAAGCTGTAATAATGGGCATTGTTGGTATGACGGCCGGCACCGTCTTCCTGATGTGGCTCGGCGAGCAGATAGATGAATACGGCATAGGCAATGGTATTAGTTTGATAATTATGGCCGGCATTCTATCTCGAATGCCCTGGGCGGTTGACATGCTCTTGGAGAATGTTGACTTAAGCGTTGCTGCACCGCCTGGTACAATAGGCCTGCCAAGGTTATTGTTCTTGATGGCAGCGTTCGTATTCGTTGTTGCAGGTGCAATACTGATAACTCAGGGCCAGCGCCGAATACCCATTCAACAGGCAAAACTCATGCGAGGCCGCAGGGTTTATGGCGGCCAGAGACATTATTTGCCGCTTCGTGTCAATCACGGCGGAGTGATGCCAATAATCTTCGCATCGGCTTTTATGATGTTCCCGCCGGTAATAATTAACCAGTTGAGAGACATACCGAGCCTCAGAGATTCAGCGTTTTTTATGGATTTGGAGTATGCCTTGACACCCGGTCGCGCTTATACATACAACGTCTTGTATATGTTATTGATATTTCTGTTCGCTTATTTCTGGACAACGGTGCAGTTCCAGCCGAAGGAAATGGCAAAAAATTTGCGCGATTCAGGAAGCTTCATCCCAGGACTTCGGCCAGGACGCAGAACCGCTGAATACCTCGAAACCGTGATGACCAGAATCACATATTTCGGAGCATCATTTCTGGCCATAATCGCAATCGTGCCCACCGTCATTAATATTTTATTGGGCATTCCCTGGATGGTAGCAATGTTTTTGGGCGGTACGGGTTTATTGATAGTTGTCAGTGTCTCCCTGGACCTCGTTCAGAAAATTGAGGCCAACCTCTTGATGCGCAGCTATGAGGGTTTCAGTGGAGCCGGCAGGATAAAAGGAGCTTATGGATGAGGATAGTTTTGTTGGGCGCCCCAGGCGCGGGCAAAGGAACTCAGTGTAAACACATTGTTGCCGGATATGGCTTGCTCCATTTGTCCAGCGGAGATATCTTACGACAGCAAAGGGCAGCAGGGACAGAGCTGGGCAAAAAGGCCCGGAGCTATATGGATTCGGGTGTGCTTGTGCCGGACGAAATAATGGTTGAGATGATGGCCGGCGCAATAAAAAAGGCGCCTGAGGCTGGCTTCATACTCGATGGTTTTCCCAGAACCGTTAATCAGGCCGCCGAACTTGATAAATCATTGGCTTGCAGCAGCCAAAAAATAGACGCTGTTTTGAACCTGAAGATAGATGACCGGATAGTAGCCAAACGAATGACCGGCAGAAGAAGCTGTCCTCAATGCGGTGCGGTTTACCACATTGAAAACCTGAAGCCGAAAGTCGAAGAAATATGTGACAACGATGGCGCCAGGCTCATTCAGCGGCCGGATGACAGCCCTGAAGTAGTGGCGAATCGGCTTAAGACCTACCATCAGCAGACAGTGCCGGTGGTGGATTACTATAAAAATAGCAACAACAGCGCAGTTTATGACATCGATGCTAACAAAGATGCCGGCGAGGTAAGCGCTTTGTTATTCGAGAAGCTCGACGCCCTCGTCAAAGCGTGAAGTGTGAAGCAAAATAAGAAATACGAGATACGAAATTAAATGGCTATAACGCTTCGCAGCCGAAGGGAAATTGAGTTAATTCGTAAAGCGGGTGCAGTTGTAGCCGATGTTCTTTTAAAATTACAAGAGATTGCCGGGCCGGGAGTAAGTACCGCCCAGCTGGATGCCGTGGCCTCGAAAATGACCGCTGATGCCGGAGCAGCGGCCCTGTTTAAGGGTGTCCGCAGCCCGTTGTCTCGAATGCCGTTTCCGGGTGCAATTTGCGCCTCGATAAATGAGCAGGTCGTTCACGGGATTCCTTCAGAGAATACAAAGCTTAAAAGCGGCGATATCCTGAGCGTTGATTTCGGCGTCAGAGTGGACGGCTATTGTGGTGATGCTGCTGTTACGATTGCTATTGGTAGAATTTCTAAGCATAACCGCAAGCTTATGGACGTGACAAGGCACGTTCTCGACATAGCAATAGCAAAGGCTGCGCCGGCTGTTAAGTGGAGCCGGATAGCTGCACAAATGCAGCGTTACGCTGAATCAGCCGGGTTTGCGGTGGTAAAAGACTTTGTTGGACACGGTATTGGAAGAAAAATGCACGAAGAGCCCAGATTGCCAAACTTTGTCAGCGACGAGTTGCTCACCAATGACATTGTTTTGACCGAAGGAATGATTTTGGCGGTTGAGCCGATGATTAACGCCGGCGCCAGTGCCGTGCGGACACTGAAAAACGGCTGGACAGTGGTAACAATGGACGGTAAATGCTCGGCTCATTTTGAACATACAATTGCGATAGCGAAAAATGGTTGCGAGGTGCTGACGGAAAAAAGACGCTGAATCGTATTCCGAACGAAATACGAGAGACGAAACACGAGACACGAAAAATGCCGAAGAAGGACACAATAAGATTGCAGGCCAAGGTGACCGATGCTTTGCCGAATGCAATGTTTAGAGTGGAATTGGAAAACGGACACGAGGTCTTGGCGCACGTTTCGGGCAAAATGCGAATGAATTTTATTCGAATTTTGCCGGGCGATACGGTTGTAGTTGAAATGTCTCCTTATGATTTGAATAGAGGCCGAAGAGTGCTCCGGCATTAGTCGCCGCTCGTGTGCCGTCAATCGCAGCCGGTCAAGGACCGGCGATTGCAGACGGGTTAAGGGACCATATTTTGCGATAAATCGCAAAATGGAAAGCGGTAGGTATGAAAAATGAAGGTTAGAAGTTCTGTAAAACGTATATGTGAGAATTGCAAGATTGTTCGTCGCAAAGGCGTCGTGCGGGTGATTTGTACAAACCCGCGACACAAACAGCG
>JAUVYQ010000236.1 GCA_030603035.1 Phycisphaerae bacterium
ATCAGCTCTTTTTATGCAAAACAAAGCCAATTTTCTGGATGCCCTAATGAACGTAAAGTCTATTCATACAGTGGTTTATGAAAATAAATCCAATTGGACACTTGGTGAAAACAAACCCAATCAAACCCAATTTCCGAAAAGCCAAAATGAACGTAAGTTCTATTTTAACAAAGGATTATAAAAATGTACCACGCCTTCCGGCTCCGGGAAAACAAACCCAATCAAACCCAATTTCAAACCCGGCGCTGCAGAAAAAACTTGTATTCCAGGCTCTTGTTTTTTATAAGATGTAACAAACAGGACAAGCAATTACCAATTGGCAATTGCAAATCGGAAATCGAAAATTTAACGCTTCGGAGGCTGTATTCGGTGCGGGTAGCTTTGGGACAATTTAACGCTGTAGTAGGCGATTTGGCCGGCAATGCCGAAAAGATGCGCAATATCTATGCCCAGGCACTCCGGTCCGATGTAGATTTGTTAGTCTTTCCGGAACTGGCTGTTTGTGGCTATCCGCCGGAAGACCTGCTGCACAAGAAGCATTTTTTAGAGGACAGTCGCCTAATCCTCGATAAACTCGCTGCCGATTGTCCGGACAAAACCATAATAGTTGGCTTTGCCGAAAGCCATCAGGGCAATAGTTACAATTCCGCTGCTGTATTGCAAGCCGGCCGGATAAGCAAGATTTATCGAAAGGGCCGACTGCCAAACTTCGGCGTATTCGATGAGCAAAGATACTTCCAGCCCGGCACCGAGCCGGTGGTAATCGATGCAGGCGGCCTGAATATCGCCATCACCATTTGCGCCGATATCTGGGATATCGAATGGCTCGGCAATTTTCTAAAGGACGCCGGCCAAATCCAGATGATTCTAAACATCTCTGCCTCACCTTTCCATCTGGGCAAAATTAAGAAAAGACAGGAAATAGTCAGCCAGTGTGCAAAAGAGTTTAATTGCGCTGTTTCATATTGCAATCTTGTTGGCGGTCAGGATGAATTGGTTTTTGACGGCCGGAGTATGTTCGCCGATTCGACCGGCAAGCTCGTCGCCAAGGCCCGGGCATTTAACGAGGACTTGTTGATTGCCGATGTTATTCCTGCAATCGACGGAACTGTACAAGTCAAGCCAATGCGGCCGGCCGCACCGCAGCCAACCGACCTTCTCGATGAAGTCTATCAGGCACTTGTGCTCGGCACAAGGGATTATGCACGGAAAAACGGTTTCGAGAAAACATTGCTTGGCATTAGCGGCGGCATAGATTCTTCGGTTACCGCCGCCATTGCCGTTGCCGCCCTGGGTGCTGAAAATGTCGTCTGCCTGACAATGCCCTCAAAATTCAACAGCCCCGAGACAATAAACGATGCAGAGAAACTGGCAAAAAATCTGGGCACCGAATTTTTAACCATCCCGATTGAGCCGATACTGGAGCGATTCAACCGGTCGTTACAGTCGGTCCCCGGCTGGGACAGCAAGGGTATTGCTTACGAAAATTTACAGGCCAGAATCCGCGGCGGCATCCTGATGTCACTGAGCAACAGTACCGGTTCTCTGGTATTGACAACCGGCAACAAAAGCGAAACCGCAGTCGGCTATGCGACCCTTTACGGCGACACCGCCGGCGGCTTTGCCGTGATAAAAGACGTCCCTAAAACAATGGTCTACAAACTGGCCGAGCACATAAACAAAATAGCAGGGCGTCAAATTATACCTGCCGACGTAATAACCAGAGCACCAAGCGCTGAGCTAAGGCCCGGCCAGAAAGACAGCGACTCTCTGCCGGACTATGATTTGCTTGATAAAATTCTCAAGGGCTACGTTGAAGAAGACAAATCCGCACAGCAGCTCGCTGAATCCGGCCTGCCGCAGGACGTCGTCCACAGTGTCATTCGTATGGTTGACCGCAATGAATATAAGAGAAGATTATCCCCACCGGGAGTAAAAATCACCCCGAAGGCGTTTGGCAAAGACCGGCGGTTGCCGATAACAAACCGCTACAGCTGATTTCGTGGCAGCCTCAAGCGCAGCTTGGGGATGGCCTATTCTGCACCATCCCCAAAGCCTTCGGCTTTGAGGCTGCCACCCTGCCTTCCGCCGGCACCTGGGAAAAGTCAATCTATTTTAAGCCGAATACACTACCGAATAGCCTTTTACATAGAACTTCTAACAAAATGAGATTTTAGTTGTTGAAAGCACGAGATTGCCACGCGAACCTGCGGTTCGCTCGCAATGACAGTCTTTTTGTTAGAGGCTCATAGTTACTATCTGCCTGCGAGCCCCGCAGCATTGCCGTAAGGCCGTCTTATGCTACGGGGCGAGGGTATCTGCAATGGCCTGGCCGAATGGAACCGCAGCCATCGGTCCGCTGCCGGTTATTATAAGCCCAGCCCGTTCAACGGGAACACCGGTATATATAGCACCGGCCTGTTGAAGTCTTTCTCGTTCGGACAAGAAGCTGGTCGCTCGAACACCATTGAGCACACCGGCATTGGCCAAAACCGTAGGCGCTATGCAAATTGCAGCAAGAACTTTTTGCTTATGTGCTGCCTCGCGGGCGATACTCAACGCAACCGGGCTGTCGAAATATTCAGCTGCCCCCAAACCACCTATAAAGATTATCGCATCGTAATCATCTACTCTCAACTGGCTCACAAGAATCGCTGCCTCAGCTATGTTTCCAAGCATACCCCTGATAGGCCCTATCTTTGTACTTGCTATAACCGTCTCAACGCCAGCCGCAGCGAGAACACGCCTT
>JAUVYQ010000372.1 GCA_030603035.1 Phycisphaerae bacterium
GGCTTAGCCTATTTATTGCCCATTGCTTACGCAGCCGGTGCCTATGGAGTTGTCTGGCTGTCTGGACTGGCCGGTATTAATCCTGATTATCATTTTGACCCCTTTAAACTAATTGTTATAGGCACGCTGTTTAACGTAGCCTTTGCCTCAGGTGAAGAGATCGGCTGGCGTGGATTCTTGGTGCCTCAGTTATATAAGGTGACAAATTTTACAGCAACCTGTTTGATCACCGGTCTAATCTGGTCGGTGTGGCACCTTCCCTTGATCATTTATGGTGTATATCTAGCCAAAATGCCAATGGCCCCTCAGCTCTTGCTTTTCGTAGTAACAGTTACTGCAATGACCTTTACCATAAGTTGGCTAAGGTTGAAATCGGGCAGTGTCTGGCCAGCAATACTTCTGCATGCCAGCCACAACCTCTATATTCAGTGGCTTTTTGACCCGCTCACTATCGAGACATCATCTCTATCTAAATACGTAATCGGTGAATCGGGAATTGCATTGACAATTGTCTTTGTAGCCCTGGCAATAGTTTTCTGGGGGTTGAGAAAACGCCTACCTGAAGGAAGACAATCGTGAAAAAGAGGTGGATAATCGGGAATCACTATTTTGCCGCTGCATCAGCTAATGAATCAATACATCTGACCGTTTCCCACGCTCTATCGGGTTTGGCAAATGGCAGGTGATTTCCAACGTCAGCAGTACCCCGGATAACAAAAAAAACTTGTAGGGACAGACTTGTGAAAGATCACATTCCATTGAAAACCCGATTCTGGCTCATTCAAGTAGCCTGCCTGATTCTTTTCCTGCTGGCGGCACAGGGATGGGCAAAAAAGAACGAACTCTCTGTTTCGCGGGTCGATCCATCCATGGGCCAGCGCATGCAAGAGGCGCTCGATACCGCTGTGGCCGAGTACAATGTTCCAGGCGCAATATTAGCATTAGGAGACATGAACGGGAACACACAAATCTGGACGAGCGGTCTGGCGGATCTTGAAACAGGAAAGTCAATGTCCGAGGATTTATATTTTCTGATCGGGAGTGCCACAAAATCCTATACAGCCACGATGGTTCTTCAGTTGGTTGACGACGGGCTCATCAAGCTCGACGAACCGATCGGGGAGTACTTGCCTGGCCTCGTCCCTCGAGAAAATGAAATTACCATCCGGCTCCTGTTGGAAATGCGAAGCG
>JAUVYQ010000348.1 GCA_030603035.1 Phycisphaerae bacterium
TGATCGGTATATCGCAAAGACCGCACGGAATCGATAAGCTGCTTACGAGCCAGGCCAAAGAAATGTATATTTTCAACACGACCGAACCGCGCGACGTGGACTACTTCAAGGACGTCGTCGGTTATCCGGTCGTCGTGAAGATGGCGGCCCTAAAAGAATACGAATACGTCCGTTGGCAGGATGGTAGTGATGAGCTCGAAGTCAGGAAGGAGAAAAAAATGTAGCGCAGATCTGCGCGCCTGTTTTTTGTCGAAGGGCCGGGACGAGATACACCATTTTGAGGACGACGAGTAAAAGGAGCGTTCATTTTTTTAACTCCGGCGGGCCCGCTGCTCAGCTGCTCAACCCGCGTAAAGCAGCGGGCCTCTTTATAAGCGGAAGCAAAAAAATCAGAATAATAAAAATTTTTTATCGTTACGGGCAGGCCCCGGACCCTGTGCGGCCGTCGCTGGATATCGCCGGCAGCTCAGCGCTGCAGAGTAACGCTGGAAAAGCGCAATGATCTACAAGGAAACCTGGTATTGTCGATGGGACGGAAAGACGTATAAGCCCCTTGAAGAAACCGATCGGGACGGTTTTTGCTGTCCGGCCCACACGCAAGCTCTGCATCGAGCCTTACGAAGATGGAACAACTCACCATTACGGCCTCGAAAAAAGCGAAAGAAAAAAAAGAAGGTCCGCAGGCGAGCCCGTAACGCTAAGCGGCGCCGGCGTCGAGCCTCATAAAACATTTTTCCTTGACTCTCAGAATCCCAAAGACCGATAATAATGACATGGTCAAAACTTTTTAAAACGGTCAAATCAGAAAGGACAAAGCTATGGCTAAGATCAAGGTCGGCCTTCCGAGCGGACAATACCTCCTGAACATTCTGATCGCCCTGGTGATCATCGCCTTTATGCTCAGGACTTTTGTCCCGGAACGGTATTCGCAATGGTTCCGGTGGTAGTGCCGGGCCAGACCTCTGGCATAAATGCCAGAGGTTGTATAGTGTCGTCTAAAAATAAACGACGCTTAGAACAAAAATCCAAACTTTAAGCAAAGGAGCGATTATGGTTGTGGCAAATACAGCCAAACGCAAACGCACGAAACGTATGCACGAACGCGAGCTCGGAACAAAAACATTTGTAGCCGGCCAGCCGGACAGCTTCGAGATACCGCGCAATTACAGCCTGGACCGTCTGAAATTCCGGCTGACCGCGACGCTGTCGCGTGCAGCGGGCGCCACAGGTGGGGCCCCGATGGATCTGTCCGGCGCCCAGCTCCTCAAGTCGATCGAGGTGGTCAAGAACGGCCGCGAGACTTTGAAACTCCTAAGCCCAGAGACTTTGATGCGGTTATGCGAGCTTCGCTACGGCACGCCGTGTAATTATAGCGTGACATCGACCTGG
>JAUVYQ010000096.1 GCA_030603035.1 Phycisphaerae bacterium
AGCAACAGCAGCAATAGCAACCAGCAACAGCAGCAATAGCAACCAGCAACAGCAGCAATAGCAACCAGCAACAGCATCTATCGCACACAATCGCTACAACACCTGTAACCAGCATATATACCCCCAGCATCTAAAAATCGAGACCCCAGCATATAAAAATCGAGGATGAACCAAATCAAAACCATCGGTTTCGGGGGGCATAGCCCTGGTACAGCTGCGCCGGCCTATATGGCCGCCTTGCATTGCACCCCATCCTCATTCTGCGCCGGCTCACTGCCGGCTTCGAGTATCATAGCTGAGCGCTGCGCGGGCTTACTGCCCGCTTGCGTTGGACGCCATTCTAATTCTGCGCTTGCCATAGGCAAGCTTCGCACATCCGACATCGTCCGCAATCGGACGCCACATCGACTTCTAAGCGCTCTGTTCAATTGCCCGCCCACCCAAAAAAAAGCCAAGCGAAAAAACCTCGCTTGTCTTTTTTTCTCCCCTAGGACACACAGCATCCGTTATATCTACTCAACGCTGTTGCTTTTTAGGTTTTTTCTCCGTATCGGTTTTCGACAATTTTATTTCTTAATTTTTAAAGCTGCAACGATATCGCAGCTTAAAACAAAAAATTAAGAAAAAAATAAAACCAAAACTACGAAAAAACCAAAAAACAACAGCAAACCCATTATGACATCGAACCATATACGCTTCGGCGGTACTTTCCCTCGACTCCACTGGGCATTCGCAGTTTCGAAAAACACCGTTGGCCGGTTGGCCGGTGTTCTCTTTGGAAGCCGAAAAACACGGCTAAGCTTTTCAAATTTGGCGGAACCAGGCGAAAAAAGGGCTCGCAAATCGTCTTATTTTTTTCGCCTTTTGATTTCTGGCCGGTGCCGGCAGTTGAGCCAGGACAACACTGGGACATTCAGATTTGGCCAGAATCAATTCCGCCAAACACCGGAGCCGACCACGACCCCAAGCCGTCCGTTCGCCTGCTCACTACCGACTAACCAGGGGTCCCGCCCGGCTCCGCCCGCCGCATTCGGCGGGACAACATTCTTGGTCACACCGGAACGGCCCCGTTGTCTTCAAGGTGACTACAAGTCTCCGCCTTGTAGCCCCCCTGTACATCGCTCAAAGAATTATTTCCGGCCGTCCTGCAAAATCACGCCAAAATAACGCCCTTTTTGTCATTCAATTTTGCTCCAGGACTTGGATACGACACCACCGGAAATGGCCACTCCGTGCCCTTGAGCTATAAAACAACGTCAATTTGCTAACCCCAATGGGTCACTCGTGGGTTAGCAAGTTTTTACTGGAAGGTCCAAAAATGAGCTTTTTTTTTGAAGATGAGATATGGTGGCTGGAGATTTTGAAGTTTGGCGTCAGGGTCCTCGTCTTTCTGATTACTGGCTGCCCTCGGAGTGATTAAACTATGTCTGTAAGTGTTTTAGAGCTTGCATATCGGATTGTTGCTGGTGAGCCATTACCAGATGATACTCCCTACGACGATCTTTGTGATGCAATCCAACTGGCAATCCGAATCAATTGCCCCTCATGTTCCGAATAACGACGCCCCAGCCACCCCAGGATGGACGAACGATGCTCCGTCCGACCCTTGGGATGGGTCACTTGTCAGTAAAAACGTCGTCTTCCATACAAACCACGACTCAAACCTGCGCTGCTCTTTGGCGATCACCCAAAAAAGGTCGTAAAAAAATAGTCGTTTTTCCCTTGACATTAAAGTCGTCTTATGATATATACCGATGATAGTTATGTCGTCTTGAAATTTGAAGGGAAAAAACCATGACAATCTTCACCTGCAAATCCTGTGCTGATTGCGATAAGTGTTTTTTTATAGCTGAGTTCAAAGACAAAAAATGTGATCATCCCTTCCACTGCCCAATAACCAGAGACCGATGCGACTGGGTCCAGGCGGATTCAGACGACGAAGGTCCACCAGAAACGTAAGGAGAAAAACCATGAGAAAATTCATCTGTACCGAATGTGGCTATCCGAAACCATGTGTTTTTTATTGTCAATACGATGACCTCGTCAGCACCAGTGAGCTCGATTGCCCTATGCGTACCAACTTCAGGCGATTCATCGAAACAGACGATACCGGAGAGCCAGTAAAATAACCAAAAGTGACAATTTTCGGGCGATAAAAGGTCATCGCCCTCTAATCCTCTAACGATTTTTTGTGTTATTAAAGACAAAAAAAGGAGAAAAACCATGAGAAAATTCATCTGTTCTTGGTGTGGCCACCCGGAAGAATGCCGATGTAGCTTCTTAGAGGAAGTTACACCCCACGAACGCCGACTACGATGCCCGAACCCTGAGCTCATCGCTCACTGGCAAGAAGTGTCCAATGATGAAGGAGACGAACATTGAACCTCCCCGAAACACCCTGGGTCACTTTTCTTGTACTCTTAATCAGCTTCATCATCTGGCTCATCTGCAAAATTCTATCGCACTTTTTTTAAGAAGAAATCATGAAAGGCTTCGAAACCCCAAACGAATGTATCGAGAGAGCAGCCGAAGCTATCAAACTCGGTCACGAATCCGGTATCCTCAAAGGCCACCTGTGTTTTTTCGGCTGCTCTTTTGCTTATCGACAAAACAACCACACCACCGTTAATCATGCCATCATCATGAACATCGACCACAAAATGGCCAGCGAAGGCCTGTCAACAGACGAATGGAACCAACTCAATACCAACCTTTGGAACTTTTTTAAGGAGCTCATATGACCAATTTTGACAAAAAATTACCCGGTGACTGCTGTAGCTGCTTCTACCACCAAATACGATGGCAACTCCTTATCTCCTGTGAAAATTCGAACTCCGACCACCACAAACACGTGTTACATCGTTTCCACCCCGCATGTAAATATTTTTTACGTAAAACCAAAAAGGAGACTCCAAAATGAGCAAACAAATCGAATGCCTAACTGAAAAACAATGCCTCGAACTCATCGATTTTTTAGCTGGAGACTGGCCAACCAACGGCTGGGTGTTGAAGCGTCTCAGAAACTACACTATGATACTGCTTATGCTCGACGCCGGCCTTCGTGTCGGCGAAGTCTCGAAACTCACTCGTAGCTGTGTCATGTTCGCCGGCCAATTCTGTGACAAAGTTGTCATACCAGCCAGCATAGCCAAAACTAAAGTTGAACGAACCATCCCTATGACCTACCGACTACAGGAAGCTATCAAAATGATGGATCAAAAAATCTGGCAATTCGATGAACGCCGTACCGAGGAATTTGCTTTTTATGGCCCCCTCAAATATCGATGCCTTTCGGTTCGTCAAATTCAGCGAATGGTAACTCAGACCTCTTTTGATGCGCTCGGTGTCACCATCCATCCCCACGTCCTCAGACACACCTTCGCCACTCGATTGATGTCAAGAACCAACATCCGAATCGTTCAACAGCTGCTCGGTCATAAATCAATTCAAAGCACTCAAATCTACACCCATCCAAACAACCAGGACCTCATAACCGCCATCGACTCACTGAATGGTAATAATGAAACTTAATCCGAGGTATAACATGAGGTTGAAAACTTACCAAAACAACACAGAAAAGTACTTTATCGGCAAAAAAGTCCGAACAACAATAAAATTACAAAACGGTTTACTTGTCATCCCCCCGGGCTCTATCTGCACAATAACACGTAAATTTGGCGGTTTTAATTTAGTCTCTGAGCCCTGCGAACATTGCGGTGTACGAATACGAATAAGCCGAGTCCCCCACATCGATGTCGAATTAGTCTCAAAAAAATAAATCCACCCTGTTAGTAAAACTGTGAATTGCCTGTGAAATTACTGTAAAGAAACGGCCATTCAAACGACCGTTTCTTTTTTTTCTGTGAAATCCACACCTTTTCTAACAGCAAACCTAACAGCTTTACCCCCCCCTCTGGGGGGGGTAGCTCAAGATTTCACAGATCTAACAGACCATACTACTACTACGATAAGATAAGTCTTTATAATATTATAGAAAATCAGTATCATGGAGGCAAAGGAGCAAAAAACCATGGGCACACCATCAGACCCAACCGAACCGGATTATGAAGATGGAAACACCTGTGAAGCCTGTGAAGCCTCTATCTTCAACGATCACACCCCAAAGTACGTATCCGCCCATTTTGACGGTTACGATGTCTGTGCTCCTTTCGTACTCCCCGACTTTTCCGGACCATGGATTCTAAGACAAGATGCCGACGCCGCTTGTATATGGGAGCTTATAATCACTCTAAACGGCGATGATTGGGATATCCGATGGGAAATCTCAACCGGTGATGCCGGCGAAGAAAGCAGACTTTCTGTCGGTCTTGACGCCGCCGAAATCTGGAACGGTGAAGATGCTTCGAAATGCGTCTCCAGCTTTTCAAACGAACAAACTTGTCCCGGTGGTTTTACCGGTGAAGGCACCGGAGCAATCCGTTGGGGCCCCGAAATCGATGAAGATGCTTATGATGACCAATTCCCATAGAGAGGTTCGAAATGCCATTCCCCGATTTATATTCTGGCTTGACCGACTGGCCCTGGATCATCCTCTACGACTACGGTTTTCTGAACGCCGAAAATACCAAGTACGATAAAGACCCAATCGCGGATGATAACTTCTGTATCAAACTTGCGAACATCGAAGAACGCATGAATATACTCGTCAAATTCGACCCAACCTTAATCAACGCCGACCCTTAACACCACTTCACACGAGTTCGGCCGTCCTCGGCCATCCTCGAAAACTTTTTTCTTGACAAAGACGGCTGTATTTGGTTATTTAAGAAAAACGGCCGTAGTACCCCCGTGGCGACTCGGAGGTTTGATCAACCTCCAGTCTTTAATACCAACGAAAGGAGGTGAAAAACTTATGGAACCCAAATTCAATCTTAATATTATTAGAGCTCTCGGTTGTCTCCACACCATGACGATGCGCTCTGCTCTCGTCAGATATGGTGGTGGTATCGTTGGTATGTCCGGTTCGATCGCTGGCACTACTCACGCCAGAAACCGCTCAGGTAACTACGTCCGAGCAAGAACAAAGCCCGTAAACCCAAATACTGATCAACAAAATGATGTCCGGGCCACGCTTGCCTACCTTGTTGAGTACTGGTCTGAAACGCTAACCGCAGTCCAGCGTACCGCATGGAATCTTTATGCCAGCAACGTTGTGATGAAAAACCGTCTCGGTGAATCAATCCACCTTTCAGGCTTCAATCACTTCATCAGAAGCAACTCGATCCGACATCTTCATGCCAGTTCGATTATTGCTGCTGGTCCTGTGGTCTTCACTCTACCAGACCAAGACGCGACCTACAACACCTCGGCATCCGAGGCCACACAGCTAATCCAGCACAACTTTGACGACGGCATGGCCTGGTCAACAGAAGCAAGTGCATTTTTCTTTATTTTCCAGGGCATCCCACAAAACCCACAGCGTAACTTCTTTGGCGGACCGTGGCGTTATCACGGTGTCGTATCCGGCATCGACCCGGGCGGGGCTGCAACCCCCCATGCTCAAGCCGTCGCATTCGCTATTGCCGAGGGTCAACGCGTTTGGACTTACGCCCGAATCTCCCGTGCAGATGGACGTCTATCAGAAATTTTCAGAGCAGACTGCTTCGTCGCAGCATAAAAACCCGTTGTCATTGCGAGCGAAGCGAAGCAATCTCAACGTAAAGAACTCAGAAAGGAGCTCAAGTAATGCCACTGAGTAAAAAAGGACGCTACGTCTACTGTGCCGACTGTGGCTGTCGTCTCGAGATGAACGGTGTCTGCAAAATCTGTGGTCATGAAGATGTTCCACTATTACCCGGCATGGTCCCCAACATCGTCGGCATGACTCAGGAAGCCGGCGAAGCCGCTCTGACCGACCCGGAATGTCAGCTTAAACTCGGAGCCGTCACCACAGAATACAGTACAACGGTGCCGGCCAACACAATCATCAGCAGCGACCCGGTCGAAGGTACTCAAAAGAACAAAGGCAATGTTGTCAAAATTGTAGTCTCGTTAGGTCCGGAAGCCTAAGAGTTTCTCATGACGCCGATTCGAACAGCTCGTCCGTATGCGGCAAAGGCTATCATCGAGCATGAATTCGACACCGACCATCTTAACGTCTTTGTCACTTTCAGGTTCTCGATGGACCAGACGGTCAAACCTGTTCATAACCTCTGGATATGCGAGGTCGATGATGTTTTAAAAGCAATCACAGCGTCCACGTGGCTTGATGCGTGGACGCTCCTTTTAACCGTCGCCAACATCGCCTCAATCCCCGATCGAGTAACCCTCGAGTACGATGGCCCCTCTACGAATCTGCGCATCACCTGGCTAAAACAATGGGAGCCATGGGGACCAATCGTAAGCTCCGACCGTTCACTACTACCCTTCGGCAGCTTCAAAGGTAACGAAATCAACTGGCAGCAGGCTGCCGCCCAGGATGTATGGTACACAATTTCAGACGCCGATATCTCTGTCGGTACAGCTCACAAAATGACCTTTCAGAATAACCAGGAACTATTAATCGCAGTGGCCGGTTTTTACATGGGAGTCTACTACGTCTCTGTCGAATGCTCTATCGCCAATAAGCATGTTCTTACCGCTCCACAAGTCGATGGCGTCGAGCTGCCTATGGGTAAAACACATCACGAATTTGGACGAGCAAACGAAGAGGAATCATGGTCCGCCCCCTTTATCACAAACTTGACAGTCGACCGAAAAGTCAGTATAGGTATCTCTACCAGCGATGCCGGAAACCCGAATTTAACTGTTAATCATGTCGGCATGACTCTTGTCGAAATCGGGAGAACATAATTACTATGCAGTGGCTTATCGACCTCATCCAGGACTGGGTTATCGCTCAGGGATATCTCACTACCAGCTTCACCGATCGTGGTGACCCGGCTATTGAAGATTTTAACTCCGGTGACATTACCGATGATGACGCCTGGCATGACCTTGACCTCTCTGGTATCGTCCCGGCAGGTGCTACAGCCGCCTCTATCTCTGTAAGCATGTTGGCCCAACAAGTAGGCCTGGCTCTTTCTCTCCGTCGAAAAGGTAACACCAATGCTTTCAACGTCGCCGTCGGCTACACCCAGGTGGCTTTCGAAGTAAAAGGTCTTGACCTCGTTGTCCCTCTTGACAGTGATCGTAAGTGCCAGTACAATGCGGCCAATGGTAACTGGCTTGTCATCGACATAACCGTTAAAGGCTGGTGGTGCTGATGTTTACCCGTGAAAATACTTATCGACAATTCGGCCCCATCTTAACCGAGGCAATATGCCTGGTCCTACTCGATGAAATCAATACTCTCAAAGACAATCAGGGAATGCCCCAAATCACAGGACAGGATATTCTCGACAAACTAAATAATCATCTTTCACACCTCGAACCCTACGAATGGATGAATACAGGAGAACCTTAACCATGTGGAACAAAATTACAGAATTTCTAAACCACGAACGCTACCAGGTAATCTCCATCGGCCTCGCTTGTGTACTGCTTCTTTGGCTGTTCTCTTGTGAATCAAAAGTACGCTCAATCGCCAACCCGCTCGAAATGGTTGGTCGTGACCAGCTGCAAGCCGAGGTCGCCTATTTTCTGGCAAAAGTCGAAATCCGAGTCAAAGACCTTGACCGTCAGGATGAGCTCAAGCGTCTTATCATCGAGAAAGCAGTTCTATTCGCTCAAGGAGGCACCATCAACCCTGTCGGGTTGTTTGTGGCCCTGGCCGGCATACTCGGTACCGGAGCCGCCGTTGACAACGTCAGAAAACGTAAAGAAATCAAGACGATCGTTAACAACGTTATGGTAGACGCCAAAAACAAAACCGAAAAATGCTAACTCTACGTGACCCCAATCACCCGGAATCCGGCTGCGTCACTCTCAAACTCGACCTCGGTCATACCGTCTACTATGACCAGGAAGATTACGACCGAATCTCCGGCTATCGTTGGTATGTCAGACAATCCAGGGGAGTCAACTACTGCTTCCGAAAAAAGATCTCTCACGGTAAAACCTTCCAGATCTTTATGCACCGACAAGTCACACACTGTCCAAACGACAAAGTAGTTCACCACATCAACCACAACGGCCTCGACAACCGAAAATCCAATCTGATACTCGTCACCCCCGACCAGCACCGAGAAATTCACAGATTCTCTTGACAAACCTTTCAAAGTATGCGTTACTCAAATCCAGGGGGGCCCCCAGGGCCCCCTGACTAAGTTAAAACTGGAGTAACGCTATGACTAAATTTTTATTCACATACACTCATTTTTGTCGCTGGTGCAATGGTTCCTATAAATCCAAGAAACCACACCCTTACAGTGGCTTCTGCTGTCCTGCCTGCAAGCAAGCACACCATCGAGCATACAAAAAGTACGTTACTCGAAAAACCGCTGCGAGCTAAGCTCAATATCGACGTCGAGTAACGCTCAACTTCACGCTTGACAGAGTATATGATGCTAAGTAATATACTCCAAGTACATCAAAATCGAGGACCCTTTTCTCATGGCACTGATTCGAACTGGCTCCGGAGTAACTGATATCAGAGGTGGTGTAAGTGGGAACGTCTTCACGCGAGACAAATCAGGCCTCCACTGTAACCCCCGGGCCAGATACATCCGCCGCTCTTCACCACTCACAACAAAACGCCGTAACGGCTACCGTCAATGCGTTAATTTCTGGAACAACTCAACTACCACCCACAACCGCAGACTTTGGCTCAACTACGCCCGACGCCACCCGAAACGAAACAAAATCGGCAACCGAATAACCTTGACACCATTCTCAAGCTTCCTGACCATCAACATCTACCGAGCTTACAATGACGTCGCCATCTTATCTTCACCACCACCGGACTAACCAATGCCTGAACTTATCACAGACTGTTTCGAAATCGTACCCGCTACGCAGGCAGACTATAAGCTCCTTGCTCAATACCATTACCGAAAAGAGCCACCGGCACCACCGGAACAAATCTTCAAAATCAGAGGCACAAAAGAAACCGAAGGTGCTTTTCCCGACCCCATCGCCATTATTCTATACTCGATGCCGATTATCAATCTCCACGGTCGATCCATCGCAACAAATCGCTACTTCCGAAAGCCCAGGACCGACATCGGCAAACTACGCCTTGTCAATCAGAAAATCCGCTATATCTCGAGACTCATCGTCGACCCCCGGTTCCACAAACAAGGCCTCGGCTCTTGGCTCCTCAAAGACACACTCGAACGCCAAACCGTCCCCATCGTTGAAACACTTACCCCCATTGACTTCACCAACAAAATCTTTCAAAAAAACGGATTCAAATTATACCACTCAGCCGCCCCTGAATGGTACCGCCGCTTCACAGACGCATTGACCAAAGTTCGAGTCCGACTCGAAAATATCTATTGTCCACCGGCCATCCACTTTCAGCTGCAGCATCTGCCGGCCAGGCAGAAAGGTTTCATCGAAAAAGAGATATTGCTCTTCGTCGCCCATTTTCACCATCGAAAAGGCATGAAAAAATCGCTTGATCGAACGATTTATTTCTGCTCGAAATTACCCTACCCCCAGGCGTATCTCATCTGGCACAACCCCCGGGTCCCACCCTACGATTCGACAAACCCCGAAATCTAGCCAAAATCGAAGTAAACTACACAAGGCCGTACTGACATTCTCTAAAATATATATATAAGCAAGGTGGTTTTACCACCTTAACTTACATATCACACCGATTTGATAGCAAGCATAACCAGCAGCAATACAGCAGCAAACCAGCAGCAATAACAACCAACAACAGCAGCAATAGCAACCAGCAACAGCAGCAATAGCAACCAGCAACAGCAGCAATAGCAACCAGCAACAGCAGCAATAGCAACCAGCAACAGCAGCAATAGCAACCAGCAACAGCAGCAATAGCAACC
>JAUVYQ010000138.1 GCA_030603035.1 Phycisphaerae bacterium
GTAGGCGTGGGTGATTTGCTGTGTGGCTTCTGATGCTGTGATTGTATAAGTCGGATCGCTTGCTGGGATCTCAAAGATCACAGGACCATCATCAATTAAAGCAATACCGATTTGTTTGCGAATCATATTGCTTCTGATGTAGTGATTGAACCCGGTCAGGTTGATCGACTCACCAAGCTTGTTGTTCATAACAACGTTGGAACCATAGAGGTTCCAAGCTGCACGTTGAAGGGCGGTCAGTGTTTGAGCCCAGCGGGCAACCAGGAACGACATTGCTGCACGCACTATGGTTTGCAATTCCGTGTTTGGATTAACCGGTTTGGTCCGTGCTCTCGAGTATGCTCCGTACCGGTTTCTTGAAAAGACGTTACCGGCGATTGAGCCTCGCATCTCAGTAATACCACCACCAAATTTTATAAGTGCCATATTGTTTCACCTCCTTTCAAGGCAAATAAGGACAAAAAAAAGGTCGGGCACGTTTGCGGCCGCACCCGACCCACCAAGAGTACTCCATCGGCCGGGAGTGAGTCAAGGGAAAAATTATAATTCTTGACGGATGTAGATTGTCGTATGGTCTTGTGTGTCTGCGAACATGACCCACCAATCAACACCGTCAATGGGACCGAACTCGGCTCGGGCCTCATCTGAATAGTCGAATGCGATCTTTTCTGCGACCTCTGTGATTGAAGGAACTGCCATTTATGGGATCTCCGACATTTGTGCCTTGCCATAGTAAAAAGCGGCAAGCGGTGGTGGAACGATTAGAGATATTGCAAAACCAGAGCAGGGAGCCAGGGGACCGGAGTCAAAGGGGGAGCTGGCAGCTGCATGGCCAACAAAAATAATACCGGCCGCACCGGCCCGGTAGGTGAAAGTTTTGAGGCCGGAAAAAAGGCCCCAGTTGCATGCCTGAAGATGAACTTGTTCGAGTTGCCATACCCCGTTTGGAGGTGGGTCCATCCAGGGGAGCCACAGTGGACCGGTTACTATTTCGGTCAAGGACATGTATAAATATCTTGGAGTTTTGCCTGCGGCCCAGCAGGCCAAACAGTCGTTGCCGTATTCGATTTCTGGCGGTACTCCCATGGTAAGATCTCACAATTTCACACATTTCACAGGCCATACTATTACTACTATAACACATAATTAGTTAGTATTAATAGTATAGAGGGGGCAATTCTGTGAGTTCTTTCGTAAGGGGTGGTCGGGTCGGGACTTAAAACTCACAGGGCCTGTGAGTTTAGCTGTGAGATTATGCCAGGAACTCACAATCAGCTGGCTGGGCAGAGGTTAGCCTGTGAGTTCCTGGCTCGAATTGTGGAAAACCTGTTACTTTTCGGCCGGCTCGAGCAGGATGTATTTTCTTCCCGTGAGTGAGCATATATGGGTTGAGCCGGTAAGTTGGGTACCGGGCAGGCCGAGGTCCTCGACAAACTTGGTTTCTTCGGGTTTTTTGGTGAGAAGCAAGTATTGTTTTTTTGTTGGTTGGTAATTAATTGACTTTTGAAAAATCATAAGGACCTCCTGAAAATTTTAAAGGCCATTAATTGCCTCCGTTAGATCGTCCTGGTTTGGGTGAGTGTATATCTGTGTTGAGTTCAGGTTTTTGTGGCCGAGCAGCTGCTGAACAACCCGGGCGTTGGTAATTCGCATAAGCTTTGTGCCAAAAGTGTGCCGTAGAATGTGCGGATGTATTCTGCGGCCGATCGAGCGATCACTCGCATCGCCAATAATCTGCTGGACCCGGCGGGTGGTGATGTGGTTGGTGTTTTTCCCAAAATAAAATGCGTAAAGTGTAGTTGATGCAAGCAGTGTTGGGAACCAGTGAAATTTGAGTTCATGCACGGCGTTGATAATTTTTAGGCACAGGGGGATCGTTCGCTCTCTTTTGTTTTTTGAGATCTCGGGGCGGACGACCAGGCTTTTTTTAGGCTCGGTGCCATACCAGAGATCGGAAACAGTCAGTTGGACCAGCTCGCCGACACGGAGCCCGGCGTAGAGCATTAACAGGGCCATCGTGTAGTTACGGACAGGGACGGCTCTTTTTTCGCCCCAGTCGTCACATGGAGCAAGTCGAGCTAGGAGTCGCTGTTGTTCGGACTCGGTGAGGGTTTTGGGGTTTCCAGGCATTTGGGGTTCCTTTCGAGATAAGAGATAACGGGGGTGGTTAATTCGTGCCATTGTTCCGGGGTCAATCCTTCACGCATCTGAAAGAGATTGACCTTGCCAAACGTTACGTGGTTTTTGAAGGTGTGCCCTGGTTTGTGAAAGTTGAGCGAACCTTCAAAAATACATAAATGGCATGGTCCATCATGGTGGTCCCGGTACCATGCGAGGAGTTCGCCTAAGTGGAGGATTAAAGCTGATTGGTTCATTTTCTACCTTTTTAATGAAAAACGAAATCAGTCTAAGTATATTATCGGCCAAAACGAAAGAAAGTCAATAGCAAAAACGAAGAAAATAAAGCGAAATTAAAAAAATTCTTTAAGTCCAGAACTTCGCAGTCTATACAGAAAGCGAAACTGCCTCAGCGGCCGGCTAAGCCAAACGGACTTGTTTGGGTACCGGACCTGTGTCGATCGGGGCTACAATCAGCCCGTATGACCCCTCGCAAGCGATTGGGGGTTGTGTGGGCGTCAGGGAAGCAAATAATATATAAAAGGGTGTACACGGGAATTACGAGGGGTGGAGAAAACAACCACGGGGAAGCTTCGGCGGGTGGGCAAAACAACACGGGCGAGCCGTTGGCGAGCCGAAAAAACAACACCGCGAAGCGGTCCTCTCATCGTCCGGTCGGCTTCCGCGGGCGATGCTGACGGCAATCCCGCAGGGCCGAGCGATAGCGAGGTGTCGACAGGACTGTCGACAATTGCCGTGCCTGTAGGCCGCACGGAAAATGACGCAACACCGCGGGACACAAGCGATTTTCGAATAGAGCGTAGTGGAGTCCCGGCCTTGTGAGGCGATAGCCGAAAGGGACCGCCTCGCCGCGGTGGTAAGGAAATTTTTCGAGGCAGGAGAGCGTGAGTCCTGCCGGTGCGGCCGAAGTAAGAGTCGCAAATTCCCCAATTAGGTTGCGCGTCGTACCCCGCGTTTCGCGGGTTCACGCAAACCGAACAATCAAACGAGACGGGAAAGAAGATTGGTTCCCATTGGTAAGAAACGAAGGGTCCGCAACACTAAAGGTCGTTTTGTGTTTCGGTCGAACCCCGTTCGACCCGTCTCGTGGGTCTTTGCCCAGTTGTTCGACACGATGTCGAACAACTCACCCACGAGACCCGAGACCCCGTAACAAAAACAGGGAGGTTTTTGGTTGCCGGGGTCGAAGGTTGCTATAACAACGATCATACTATGATAAACACGATCTACCGGATGTACAATAATATTCATCTTAGTAAAAACATTTTAAACGGTCCGTAGGACCGGTTTCTGAGCCACCCTGTTTCTTAGCTCAGTCAATCGTGTCATTATGCAACTTCCGGCCTTCTGGAACCACACCCACGACTTGATTTGCTTCTGGAACCACACCCAAGACTTTATTTGCTTCCAGAACCACACCGAAGATCTTAAGTGCCGTATGATTTTGTGATGTGTGATGATTTTGTGATGTGTGATGATTTTGTGACGTGTGATGATTTTGTGATGTGCGATGATTTTGTGATGTGTGATGATTTTGTGATGTGTAAGGATTTTGGGTTTGTGCGTTTGTTTGGCAGTTTGATTAAGAGGGGGCCGAAAGTGTTTTTTGGGGCTATTTTATAGTGGGTGTCGTCTCGAATTTTGCTCAAAAACGGCGGTTACGGGGTCTGTGTGAGACTTGTTGGTCCTGAGAATTTCACTTGAAGATTGTTCATAGTGTGTTCGGCGGTGTGTTTGGACTTTTCCATATTGACGAGATTGTGCCGGCGATTGTGCAGGGAATCACGGTCGATATGATGACAGACCTGGCCGAATGGTGTTCGTGCAACGAACCGGTGCATTGATATGGTGATGGTTTTACCATCGACAAGGATGTCGGCTTTGGCATACCAGTTATGTTTGGCCTTGACGGCCCGCCAGGCAAACTTGCGAAGTACATGCACATAATCTTTATCAACGATCGCTACCTTTCCAAAGGTCAACGGGATTAAGGCGATGTTATTGTCCATCCGAGCTTTTTCAATACCTCATCAGGATTAATGTTTTTAGTGCCGTTTTGGGGTTCTTGACCGAGATATAAGAAAGTCATGTTTTTGCCTTTCTCGGCCTTGTATTCACCCCAACCCTTGGCTTCTTTGTTTGTGAAATAGGCTCGGATGTTGCGTGTTGGTACTATATCGCCAACTTTAAGCATGATAAATTTCTATGTCGTTAATCGCTTAATCTCCTTACGCTTTCGAACATTGTCGACAGTTGCACCAGCTCCCAAGAGTGCTGCTATAGAGGTCAGCAAAGCAATCGGGTTTACGGCCCCGGTTGTTGCTCCGATCATTGCTTGCTGGAACATAAAGTCGCGGAGCTTTTCTTGCTTTTCGAGTGAGGCGTATGCGATGTTTGATTTGCTGATTATGGTATCGATCTCGATGTCGAGCTGGCCCCGGGTCACCTGTTGAGTTGGGTCGATCAGACTTTGAGTTTTCGGTTCGCATCCTAAGAACCAGATTAACAACCCGGTAGCGAGAAGTAAAGAGATTGTTTGATACCTCTCATGATTGAGCAAAGTGTCGAGCAGCTTTTTCATAATATTTACCTTTAAGTAATATACTTAAACGTGTTTGGCGTGTGAGCAATCGTACCAGTGATCGCCATCACATGCAAGGATCCATCCTCCGTGTTCGTTGATGAGGGTCTCGTCTCCCTGGGCGTGGAGGTGGATGTCCTGGTTTCCGCCTCCCTCGTGGTGCTCGAGGGTGACGTTGTTTGCTAAATCATCGATTTTTGTGACATGGAGTACTTGCCCATTGATCCCTCCGATGAAACCGCCGATTATCACGTCGTTTGCGGAGGCGTCGATGAAAAGAATATTGACGTTTGAGACATCGACATCATCTTGTGGAGCTGGTCCGGTGGAGAAGGTCCTGGTGGTTGAGACGGGTGGTAATTCGACAGAGACGATTGGTCCCCATGGCTCCCATTGTTTTTGCCAGGTGATTCGAAGGTCCTCGGTCGGTCCTTCATATGCTAAGGTGACACGGTCTGGCAAAACAACCACTGTGGGAATTGTCAGGAGTAGCGTGTAAGCATCCTGCCAGGCGGAGACGGTTATGGCCTTCTCAACGTCATCGACTTCACAGATCCAGAGATTGTGTGTGGGCTTGACGGTTTGATCCATTGAGAAACGAAAAGTTATAAAGACGTTGAGGTGGTCGGTGTCGAACTCGTGTTCAATGATCGCCTTGGCGGAATATGGTCGCAATAAGCTGGGTATAGTCATTTAAGGTGGAGGTGGTTCAGGAGCCAGCACAAAATGGTTTGTAACGTGGCCGGTCAAAGTCAGGTCCGGACGGTCGGAAAGTTTTTGTTCGACCAGGCGGAAGATCAATTCACCCTGGTCTCGGTCTGCGACCTCTTTTCGAATTGTGATCACTAAATTCATATCTGCCATAAGTCACCTCTTATCAGGTTTTCATGATATATGCAAGTGCGTAATATGGGGGCAAATGATTTGTGTTGTCAGTTGTGCCGGCTGCCGGTTGTGAGTCGGTAAAGGGTGCTCTGAACGCACCCGGTCCAACGCCTGGCTGAACGACTAGCGAATGAGAGTGTCCGTCACCAGTAAAGGTGTGGTTGTGCTGTGTTGTGCCGCCGGATGCACCGACTGCGTAAGCTCCACCGGCACCGACCAGGAAACGGTCTCTAAGGTCGGGTGTGCCGTTGTTTCCGTCACAGAGAACGAAACCACCGGGGATGGTCGCGATTGATCCGGACCATAACAAGATTGTACCGGATGGCAGTGCTGGCATTTTAGCCTCCAAACATAATGTACGCCAGGGCATAGTAGGTTGGCAAGTTGGATTTTGGGTCGGTTGTACCTGTTGCGGGTTGGATGTTAGTAAAGTTTGCTTTGGTCGGTCCGGACGCGATGGTTGGCGATGGGAGTAGCAGGGTGTGGGAGTGTCCATCACCTGTGAATGGGTGATCGTGCGGGGCTGCTCCTGCCTCATCGCCGACAGAAAATAAGGGGCCGGTTGCTACGATGAACTTGTTGCGTAGATCGGGTGTGCCGTTGGTCCCATCACATAGGAACCAGCCCGGTGGGATGTTTCCCAAACCTCCCGCGAATGCAGTAATCACACCGACTTCGATGCTACGCACCGGTGAGAACATCATCCCGAAAGGGTTCGGACAGTCTACCATCTGCTCGGAGGATTCTGGCGTAACACCACTGATGTTGACCTTCGGCGATTGCGAAAGCCACGGGTCCCACATATGGGCTAGGGGTCGGAGCTCCG
>JAUVYQ010000047.1 GCA_030603035.1 Phycisphaerae bacterium
ATTCTGCCGATGTTGTTAGTAATCATATCGATTCCTTTCGATTGAAGGGCAATGTTAATTGTTACTCTTACCCCTCACATCGGCAGGAATCGTTATATATCTACACCCACCCCATTTGTTACCCTGATTTGAACCAAGCCGTTTTTTGCCACAGATTTCACGGATTGTTTGTTTTTTTAACTACGGATTAACACGGATTTGCACTGATTACCTGATAACCTGCTAACCTGCTAACCTGTCCCTTTGTGTTTTCTGTGTCTTTTTGCGAGGATTTTTTAACCACAAAGCCCGTTGAGAAAAAATCTAAAGTTAAAAATCAGAAAGTAAAATGACAAATCAAAATTCAAAAATGGAGATTGCTTCGGTCGCTTCCTCCTTCGCCAAGGCTTCGGAGGACAAGTTGCTCCCTCGCAATGACATTTTGCATATTGCAATGTAATTTTGATATTTGAATTTTTTCCTTTACGCAATACGATATACGCACAACGCAATACGAAAATCTACCATTGGGCTTCGATGTATGGGCCGGTGGGGCCTTGGGGTCTGGGTTTCGGCCGGGACTTGAGGATGGCTTCGGCAATTGCAATATCACTTTGACGGGTAATCTTGATATTCGAAGGGTCCGTCTCGACAATTGATACTTTCTCTCCAAGCGCTTCGACAAGCTGGGAGTCATCGCTGATTTTGCTTTTCCGTAAGGGATGGCCAAGTCCATTATCCAGATTCTTTAAGCTCTCGTATGCTTTCTTTAGCAATTCGGCTTTGAAGACCTGCGGAGTTTGGGCTTCGTAAAGACCGACTCTATCAACGGTTTTGATTATCGTATTATCCCTGGCCTGTTTTATCGTTGCCGCAACGGGGCAGGCCAGTATTGCTGCACCGGTTTTAGCAGCAGCAACGAAACAATCATCAATCCACTGCTTCGTTACACAGCATCGCACAGCATCGTGGACGGCGATAAGGTCAATATCATGTTTGATAAGTTCGAGCGCCTTTTTAACGGTGTCAAAACGCTCGGCGCCGCCAAAACAGATTTTTACGTTGTAAAATTTTAAGTTAGGGCCCCATTTGATATTTACCAGCTCTTCGTCTTCGGGCGCAATAGCTAAAAGAGTTTGTTTTACGTCGTCGCGGTCGGCGAAAAACTCGACGCTTCGCAGAAAGACCGCTCTGCCGGCCACATCAACGAATGGCTTTTTTCTCTTTCCGCCGAATCGCCTGCTGCCCCCCGCAGCACAAATAATCGCAGCAATGTTTTTGGACACAGAAACTACCCCTAAACTCACCAACTATTTAAGGTACTCAAATACTTCTGACAAAATGATTTTATCCTCTTGTCTTTGCAAAAGCTACAGTCGCAAATACCCGCTGTGCGAAAATTGTTGTCCAAGCTGCAGCATACCGGTTTCAGGGTCTCTCGGACCGGTATCAAACGGGTCATCGGTATCTTTCATCCACTGTTTCAAACGCTTTTCCAGCTTCTTCTGAATACTGGCATATTCCTTTTTTCCGGCCAGGTTATACAATTCCCAGCGGTCTTTCTTGCGGTCGAAAAGCCACGGCCCATACTCATTGTCCTTCCATCTGGCATATACCCAGCGGTCGGTCCGCAGGCCCCTCCAGAAGCCAACCCATTTACCTCGATGGGGCCAGCCCGGGCCGAGAATCTGCAAGTATACAGAATCCGGCTCGTATCCCTTTTGGCCTCTGACAACGTGCGAAAGGTCTTTGCCCTGAACACCCTCCGGGATATCCACACCGCAAAGACTCAGTAAAGTGGGCATTACGTCCACGCTGCTGAAGATTGTTTGCGTACGTTTTGGGCCGCCGGCCTGTGCAAGATAGCGCAATATAAAGGGAATATGTATCGACTCCTCAAAGGGCGTGGCTTTACTGGCGCGCTTTGAATGATGCAGCCACCAGTCACCCGGGTCACCGTAGCCGTGACTTCGCAAATGGTCTCCGTGGTCGGAGGTGAAGCAGACAATTGTATTTTCGGTTATTCCAAGCTCGTCAAGCTTGGCCATTAGCCGTCCCATTTGGGCATCAAGGGCGGTAATATTACCGTAGTAGGCCGCGAGCTCGTATAGTGCGTAGCCAGCTAACGGTCTGGGAACGTTTGGACGCAGATCTATCTTAGCGGGGTCATAAGTATTAAATTCATTTGGAAATTGGTCGTATGGCCAATGAGGCGGCCCCCAGCTTAGAAACAGTGAAAAGGGCGTTCCGTTTTTCTTTTTGCAATTCCGCTCAATAAATTCAATGGCTTTGGAGGTCTCTATTTCCGGCGACCATTTATTGGTTTGAATGGGCCCTCGCTCGTTTTCGTAGTATCGCACCTGAAAGTAACTGTGGTCGCAATTATGGGCAAACATATAATCCAGGCCATAGCGTTTTTCTTCGGTGTATGGCCCATAACCTAAATGCCACTTGCCGATATGGGCCGTAGAGTATCCTGCCCGCTTCAGGACCTGATGGATGGTTACCTGGTCTGTCCGCGGCTTGTATTCATTATCCACAACTCCGTTCTTATGCGGATATTTCCCTGTAATGATCTGGCATCTGTACGGAGAACATATCGGACAGCTTGAAAAGGCCTGGTCGAATACTATTCCCCGCTCGGCAAGTTTGTCTAAATTCGGGGTCTGTACTATTTTATTTCCACTCGAGCCCAGCTCGCTATAGCGCAGTTGGTCCGCAAATACATACAGGATATTCGGCTTGGTTTGTTTTCTTTCAGTAGACTTGGCCCCCAATGCCCTCGTGGAAAGCCCAGCTAAGGAAACCGCTACGGTGGTCTTTGCCGTACTCTTTAGAAAATCACGTCTGTTTAACTTATTGCCGGACTTGTTTTTTCGACCCATCCAAGGTTCCCTCTCAAGCATAAAATTTATCTACGCAGGCAGGTAACGACACCGCTGCATGCGATGATATTATAGCATCTACCGCTACGAAGTCACGCGTTAAATGCGCCTTTGCGACGGCCTGCTTTTGGTGTCGCCTGTGATTAAAATGCGTTTGCTTCGGTGGTAGCTACGAATGTTACTAAAATTCGATGCCACGTCTTGCGGATATTCCTTTGTCAAAGGGGTGCTTGATTTTTTTCATTTCCGTTACCAAATCCGCCAGGGCCATCAGCTCTTTAGTTGCACCCCGGCCGGTCAGAACAATTTCGACAGCGGGGTCTCTTTTATCGATAATATTCTTGATATCTTCCAACTTGGCCAGGCCTTTTGAAAGGCAAAATACAATCTCGTCAAGTATGACACAATCGTAAAATCTTTTCTCTGCGGTTTGGGCGATTCTCTCAAGTACCTCGCTGATTGCGGCCTGCATCTCATTGACAGCTTTTTCGTCATCGAGGGATTTAGACATATCCCAGGGCACATCAAGCGCTTCAACCCTGATTCTGACCGCGCCCAATTGCAGTGCGAAGCGCTCGCCGATATCAAGCGATGGCGGCTTCAAAAACTGATAAATCAGGACCTTATTTCCCTGGCCGGCGGCGCGTAGAGCCAGGCCAAACGCAGCGGTGGTTTTGCCCTTGCCATCTCCGGTATAAATCTGAACAAGGCCTTTTTTCAGCATAGCAGTATATTAAAATTAAAAACTAAAAATTAAAAACTAAAAATTGGAAACCGGAAAACGGATTTCTGTAAGTGTGGCTGGTGATTATAGGTGCGAAATTCGCTCCTTTTGCGCTAAAGGGCTGTGAGCACCCCGCAACGCGGGGTTTTGAAAGCCGGCAAGCCGGCTGCTTGCAGCCCTTCCTTCGCATCCGTCGTCAGGATTTCAAATGAAAGGCGAGAATATTGTCGATAACGGCTTTTCCTGCGTGCTGTAGTAATCGCTTTCTATTTTAACTCAATATGATACTTATCACTGTGCCTGAGAGTGTGCCTACTGTGACCGCACGATGCGTCTATCTGAACTTCGGCCTCTTTATCTCTCGGCATAGCTATAATAACGGCTAAAGTTGAGCGACGAATATCCATATCAGTAACATCCAATTCTATGGTTTTGTTAAAGGTTTCTTTGCTTTCATTTTTGATATTCCGGCTTGTCCAGGCCAAGCCGCTCGCTACGAGGTTCCTCTCAACAGCCTCAAGATAAGCGATATTGGATTGGAACAGTATAGTGTTCGCCATACCGCCTAAAACGAACATCTCGGCTCCGACTACCGCTATCACCGTTATTACAAGTACCAACACAAAACCATTTTGCCGCAGCTTTTTCATCATTTACTTCACAGCCTCCGGTAAAGCACCCACAAAATACAGATGAGAATTCGCCATCTTCTTTTGCCGGTGCCCCCGAACCTCATACTCTATGTGGGTTCTAACCTCCACAGCATAAGCTTTGTCGTCGCCTCTGGCGAGCCGCCATTCTACTTTGGCGTGAGGCACCGACCAAACTCTCGTATCCTCCCCGCCGTTTTCCTGAGGTCGCCTCTGGCGACTTAACCTGCGTCTGAGCACCTCGCCGTTTTTCAACTGATAGCAAATCATAGCATCCGGCAATTCAATTAAAAGCAGGTCATCGTCCGTAGTGTACCCTGCAAACGACTCCGGCAATCCTTTCGCTACATCAATATCTTTACGCATTTGCCCAAGCATACTGAGCAGGCTTGTGTTCTCCTGTACAACACGGTAGGACTTCGGAATATCGGTAATAACCGTGGTGAACAATCCGGCGAAAGCAACCGAAACGGATGCGAAGACAACCATTACTGTCAACAACTCTACCAATGAAAAGGCCTTACGCATCTCTACTGCTCCTCCCCTAAAATATATCTGGACAACTGAACCTTCACTTCCTTGCGAAAGCTCTTACCGCTTGCCGTCACTTTTACCAATTTCATCCCCTCCCATTGACCAGCTCCTTCGGACTGTTGAATTGAAATGCTCACCTTAGGCCAAAGCCGTTTAAGAGCTTCGTCAGGAATTGGCCTGCCCGTTATCGCTATGCTGTCAAGCTCCGCCTGGGCTGCTGCTATACAGCGCTGCCTTAGCAACTGGTAATGATTGAACTTTGCAAATCCGTGCAGTGACAATGCCAGCCCAGTTAGAAGAATTCCCAAAACACTCAATCCAACAACCAAGTCGGTAAATAAGAAACCGCCGTTTTTTTTGTTTTCCACAGGATACCTTACGGTATTACCAAACATAACTTTGCCCTATTTACGGTACTATGGCGTTACAAGGTTCGCCAAATGATTAATAATCGTGACCATAGGGGAAAATATGGCGTACACTATGAAGCCTACCATTGCTCCCATAATAAGCGTTACACAAGGCCACATTATGAACCTGGCAAGATTGACGCGGTAATTATAGTTTGAACGATAGAACGACTCGAGTGTCTCAAGAATCGCCAGGGTATTGCCCTGATTGACCCGGTCATCCGCCGTAAGGCGTCCCCCTTGGGAGAAAGCCCACGCCAGGGTATTTCCTAATCTGCTTTCCCTGGCTGCAACGGCAATATTGTTACCGGCCTCTACCTTTGTCAGCCATTTTTGCAGTCGTTTTTTGAAACGGTTGTTCACATCGAGGTTAAGTGTGTTAGCGATAGCGTCATTGACCGTACAGCCGGCATTAAGTGACAGCCGCAGTAGCTCTACCATTTGCACCATCGAATAATTTTTCTCAAACCAGTGCAGGATGGGCAGATGCCATTTAATAAAATCACCAATTTGCGAAATCAGATAAGGTTTCTGCGCCCGACGAGGCCTAAACCTGATGCGAATCGAAACTGGAACAACCACAAAAACTATGAATGCAATTACTGCCCAAACTAACCACCCAATTTCATACGCAATAAAATGCGTGATATTCAACACAACTCGAGTAGCAACTGGAAGCTGTGCCCCCTCTAACATTTCTGCTAAGATACTCTCAAACTGCGGAATAACAAATGTCATTAATGCCCACAACATAAAAAACATAAAAACTATTAAAACTACCGGATAAAGCGGGTGAATCGGCCTGACTTTTCTGCTTTCGTCGGCTTTGACGGCCATATCCGCTTCAATTGCGCCGATAGCAAGTGGAAGCTGGTCAATCCGCTCGGCGGCAGCTATCATTGCCGCCGCATAACCGGGACATTTCGGATAGCCCCGTTTGAGCGATTCGCTCAATGAGCAGCCCTGGACCAGCCATTTTTTTATTCTTCGCAGGATTCTTGCGCGGCTGTCTGCTCGCCCGCTTGCTGCTGATTCGAGGGCCATAGGCAACGGCAGATTCTGCCGCATACTCGAACCAATCGTCGAGATAACATACGCAGCGGTCGCGTGACGGGATGTTAAACCATAGCTTATGACCGAGCCTATGAATATAACAAAAAACACAAATACAAAGAAGCCCAGAGGGCCAAACACAACAACTGCGGTCACCAATATTAGTGAGCACACAATGCCTATGAGTATGCACTTTGCTGTTATCTGAGGCCATTGTTCAGAATCAGGTTCACGTCTTGACATTACCACAGCTATCAGTGTCACAAAGAAGATAATTGGTGCAATTGCCATAGCAGCAACGGAATCGGCTTCGCCAGAAATACAAAAAAGTAAAAAGCTCACAAACGGCGATGTAATCAGGGCGATACCCGGCTTCTTAAGACCCAGGAATACAAAGAGAGCCAACAGCAATATTGCTATAACTATAAGCATACTCTAACCCATCACACCCCAGACAATGCACTAATAATTTGTATCATAGGCAGAAACATCGAAAGGACAGCCATTGCCACAATTCCTCCCACCACAATCAGCATAACAGGCAACAAAATCGCCTGTAATCTTGCCTGGCCGCATCGTGCCTGCTCAGCGTACATCTGTCCAAGCATGTAAAGATTGTCCTGCAGCTCGTTGCGCTGGGTGCCAAGCTGAATTGAATACAAGAACAGGTGCGGTAGAAAGGTGCAAAACTGGCCCGCCTCTAAGATATTCGCTCCCCGCTCGACTTGGCGGGCAAGGATTTCGCTTTCAAGGAGGAGCTTTTCACTTCCCGACGCACCTGAACTTAATCTCAGGCACGCCGGCATATCACAGCCGGCCGCAACCATCATTGCCATTGCTTCGGCCATCTTGCTGAGCACGCTGCTGTGGTAAAGTCTGCCCATAACCGGCAATTTCAAGAACAGCGACTCTTTGAATCTGCGTCCTGCCGGAGAGAACGAAAGGAGCGCAAGTACAAAAAGTATCGCTGCAACAAGACAGCCCACTACTATCCAGAAAGGCACCACGTTTTTCGCTATCATAAAAAATGCCCTGGTTAGAGGCGGCAAACGTGCACCCTCTACCATTTCTGTAAGTACCGGCTCGAACTGGGGGATTATAATCAAGAATACGGCTGTTAAAACAATCGCAGCCAGAGTCAGGATGACGGCGGGATAACTCATCGCCTCAAAAATTATCCTCCTGGTTTGATTTGCCATCTCAAGGTGTCTGTTCAGACTTGTGAGCATCTCGCTCAATCTTCCGGTTTCGACCCCGGCTTTTAATATTCGGCCATACAGAGGCGGAAAGGCTTTTTGTCTTTTTTCAAACGCCTGCTCAATGCTCACGCCCGCTTCAAGCTCGCCGGCAATAGCATCAATGAGTTTGCGCATCGACTTTGAACCGACATCGGCGGCAAGCTCTCGCAGACCCCTTTCCAGAGGGATTCCGGCCTTTGTTATTGAGGCAAGCTGCTGATTGAAAAGCATAAACTCGCTTCTGCCGACGGCCGTTTTGGGCTTTTTTGGTTTGGCCTTTTCAACAGAATTTACGGTAAGCTGCATCTGCTTGAGCAGTTCGCTTGCTTCCTGGCGGGAGCCGGCTTCGATCGTGCCTTTCATCAGCCGACCTGCCGATGTCAGTGCGTTATATTCAAATGTCGCCATTTTATGTTCCTTTCAGCCACAGAGAACACAGGGGGCACAGAGAAATATTTTGATTTTCATTCCTTTAGTTTTAGCTCGTATCGATTCCACAGACTTTGTTCAGTTCATCCTGGGTTGTGATACCTTCACTGACGAGGCGTTTGCCGTCTTCGAGCATACTTGTATGGCCTTTACTTTTCAGGATAGCTTCAAGCTCGTCTAAATCAGATTTTGCTAAAATTGCTCTTCGCAACCGGCCATCCAGTTGAACCATTTCGGCTATCAGCACCCGGCCTTTGAAGCCGGTGTTAAAACAGTCGTCACATCCTGCCGCTTCGAACCGCTCTGTTTCAATCCTTCTTTTACACTTCTTGCAAAGTTTTCTGATAAGCCGTTGGTTCAGCACTGCTGAGACGCTTGACGTTACCTGGTATGGCTCAATGCCCATCTCTAACAGGCGCAAAAGTGCCCCTGCAGGTGTGCCGCTGTGCATTGTACTCATCAGCAAATGTCCGGTCAGTCCCGCCTCGATAGCAATTTTGGCGGTCTCGGCATCCCGTATCTCTCCAATCATCAAAACCTGCGGGTCCTGTCTGAGCAGCGACCGCAGGGCCGTAGGAAACGTCATCCGGCCGTGCGGTGTAATCTGGATTTGTGTAACGCCTTCGATTCTAATTTCCACGGGGTCTTCGAGGGTTACAATGCTTTTGCCGGGAAAGCATTTTAGAATGTGCCGCAAAAGGGCGGCAAGTGTGGTACTTTTTCCGCTGCCCGCCGGGCCGGTAAGCAGTAAAACGCCCTGGTTTTTGGCGGCAATTTTTTTCAACGCTGTATATATGTCCTTCGAAAAGCCCAACTGCTCCAGCTCCATAAGCTCTTTATTTTTATAGAATAACCGCACAACCGCTCGTTGGCCGTGTATTGTTGGAAAAACTGCGAGCCGCTCGTCGATAACTCCATCATTCTGGGCCCTGTCGATTTCAATTCGGCCTTCCTGGGGTATATCGTTACGATAGGTCAGAAGCCCGCCAAGTACCTTCAGCCTTGCAATTACATTATCAGATAAGGACTTTGGTAGTTTTTCGGCGGTGCCCAGGACACCGTCGAGGCGAAATTTTACGACTAATTCAGAGCCGGTAGGTTCAAAATGGACGTCGCTTGCACGGGATTTTACGGCCTTTTTGAGCAAATCGTCCACCAGAGAGACCACATCCTGAGCATTTGTTTTTTCGTCATAAGTGCTTTTTTTGGAATTACTTACACGCATATTTTATGGCTCTCTTTCGGCGGATTTGCCATTTAGAACGCTTTTGACAAAAATAAGACGCAAAATCACCCCAAAACGTTATCTAAAAAAACAAAGTTTTTCCCCCATTATTGGGAAATTTTTTGTTAACATAGTGATAGGCGTTGCGTCTTAAAAGGTAGAACGATAAAAAAACAATCGAAACGGGCTTTTATGTCTGGTAAGGCCATTAGTTACGGGCAGATTTGGGATTTTGCCGTCCCTAAAGCTGTGGGTGAAAGCCGGCGGTGGGTGCTGTCTGCGATGCAACGCCACGGGCCGGAGTTGGTTACTATGCTCTGGCGAATATTAGGGAATGAACAGGATGTTTGTGACGCCTATCAGAATACGTTTCTCCGGCTCGCTCACTATGAGGGCAGAGGCAAGCCGGAACATATTAAAGCGTATATTTTCCGTTCGGCAAGCAATATGGCTATCTCAATGTTAAGACGCAAGGCTGCTGAAAGAAAGAGATTGTCCGCAACTGTTGCTACCTGTGGCAGAGCTACTGACAAGGACGCAAGCTCGCCTGCAAATGAGCTTGATTCCAAATACCTGCAGGAAACTTTAAGGCGCTGTATAGCCCAACTGCCCGAATATCTAAGGAACGCCATAACATTACGTGACCTGGCGGAACTGTCTTACGCTCAAATAGGCGGGATATTAGGTATATCATCAGCGACCGCGAGGGTTTACAGGTGCAAAGCGATACAATTATTAGCTGTATGGATGAATAAAGAAAGAGCAGAAAGACGATGAAAAGCAAAAACACAAATAACAAATGCAGACAAATCAGGGCCTGGCTGCACAAAACCATAAGCAGCCGACTTGGTCTCGATGCGGACTGGGTGCAAAACCATATTGCGAAATGTCCAAGATGCCGGCGGCGAATTGTCTCCGCAGGTCGCGTCAATCTCGCACTGTCGGTTATGAAATCTCAGCCTCACAAGCTTGATTTATTAATGCGTGCAAATACACAGGCCATTGGCGTACTGAAACACAGTCTCCGGCTGGCGCCGAAAGCCTGCAAGCTCAAAGCGATGCTGCCCGAACCTAAGCTGCTGGAAAGATGGGGCAAGTATGTACACCCTGCAGCAAATGCAGCGGCCTGTATTGCAATCCTGCTTCTTATGAAAATTGGGGTTTTTTCCTCTATGGACAAGTTCCAGAGGCAGGGCCAAAAAGTCGTCAAGCAGTATTACGCCAGCCACGTAGGCCAGGAAATGGCCGATGAGATTTTTACCGCTTAGTTAGGGGGGGGTACTCTCAACACATTTTATTGCGTCTGCGAACCCCGCCCCTTCCCAGAGGGGCTGGGCGAAGCCACGAAGAGACCTCGTTTGGCTTCAGATAGGAGGACAACAAAAAGACTGATAAGCAATCCCAACAGGCCCACTATAAGAGTCAAGACACGGTTTCCGTAAGCAGGTTTTTTCAGGTCGTTCCCCCTCGGCAGCGATTATTCCACTACCTTTGTTCCTTCTGGTGGCCAATCAAGAGATGTCGATTTGCAGCGTATTCGTACAATGATTCGACAAAAAAGACTCTCCGATCAGGAGGCTGAATTCTATAAAAAAGTTGAGTAATTTTGGGATGCGATATTAGTGGGGGGCCATCAAGCAAGTCTACTAAAAAGCGACCGCTTGCCAAAAGTACCGCCGAATATCTGGTTGATTTCGCGTTTTTTTGTTCTTGATAAACCCAAAATCCCAGCTATAATTCAAGAAAAGTTGTAGCAGGCAAAAAGAATGTTTTTCGTACAATTAGCACAATTTAATTAGACACATTGGCGGCGTAGCTCAGCTGGTTAGAGCATGGGATTCATAAGCCCAGGGTCGTTGGTTCGAGTCCAACCGCCGCTAATTTAGTTTTGAGTTTTTAGTGTTGAATTTTGAGTTGTTTTTGCCCCCATCGTCTAGTGGCTTAGGATATCAGGTTCTCATCCTGGAGACAGGGGTTCGACTCCCCTTGGGGGTATTTTTTAATTGCCGATTTCCGATTTTCGATTTTCGATTTTTTCCTTTGCTTCTGAGCGATGAATAATAACAAGGAAGATGAGCGTTTTATGCGGGCGGCCATTGAGGCAGCCAGAATAGCTGAAGACAACGGCGATGTCCCTATCGGGGCGGTTATAGTTTGCGAAAACAGGATAATCGGCAAGGCATATAATCAAAGAGAGCAGCTCAATGACCCGACGGCCCACGCTGAAATAGTCGCTTTGACGCAGGCGGCGGCAGCCCTGGAAAACTGGCGACTAAATGGCTGTACGATGTATGTTACGTTGGAGCCGTGCCCTATGTGTGCCGGGGCGCTGGTGCTCTCGCGGATGGACAGATTAGTGTACGGGTGCAGCGACCCCAAAAGCGGGGCGTGCGGGAGCTTGTATAATATCGTTGGCGACGAGAGATTAAATCACAGACTGGTAGTTACGGCCGGTGTATTAGAAAAAGAATGCAGCGAGCAACTGCAAAATTTCTTTGAGCAGCGACGAGACAAAAAAGCAGAACTAAAAACCGAAAACTAAAAACTCAAAACTAATCTGGAGAGGTGTCCGAGCGGCTTAAGGAGCAGCCTTGGAAAGGCTGTGTAGGGCTTGTCCCTACCGCGGGTTCGAATCCCGCCCTCTCCGTTAGTTTTTTAGATGTGTTTATAACCACCTGGAAATGCGGACGTTGTGGCAGGTTTTTTTGAAGCCGAGTATCCGACTGTTCCGGGGGCAAGTGCACATAGGGGGTTGAAACCTTAAATCCGGTTCGAGAATTTAGCCTTTTTGCGAAATAAACATCACCAATTGTCAGCTATTGTGAGTTTTTGCCAATAAAAAACATTTTTTTGTAACAAAACGGCGTTCTCAAGCGTCTAAATTATGGTGTAGACATCTTATAAAAAGGCCGGTTAGGCCGGTTGATTATCTGTACTGTCTCACTTTAGGAATATGCATAAGCTCTTTAATAAGCAGCACTTACAAGGAAGCAGGCTATCTTCATCTGAGGATAAAATTGGCGGAAATTCACAGATGCCCCTCATGCAGCGTTTCGGGCCAGATTACCGATTTCTGCTTCTGTTTATGGGCGAAGTAGATTTAAGTCAAATTTGCTTTAACTGATTTACGGATAAGGCTTTACGCAATATTATAAAAATCATACAGTACAGTTATTTTACATACGTTTTACTTTGTTCTCAGCGGGTATTGTTGTCCGCCAAGGCGGATTGAGGGTTTTGCTTACGGCAAGTCCATTGAGGTTGAGCAGGCGCTCTTTTCTTGACGTAAGTTCTACACTTATATATAATTAGGGTTCTGGAGATATATGGTATTCTGAAGGTGGACGGCCGGAATGAACTCACAGAGAAAGAAAAAATTAGGTCAGTTGCTTTGTGAAAAATCGTATCTGGACGAGTCCAGCCTTGAATTTGCGCTTGCAGAACAAAAGGTTGAATATCAGCGGTTAGGCCAGATTTTGCTGGGACTTGGCTATATAACGCAAGCTCAGTTGAATGAAGCACTTGCGCTTCAGGTGGGGATAGTAAAGGTGGATTTGACTGGTGTTTCAATAAGCGCTGAACTCATTGGCCTTGTGCCGGCGGAATTGGTCAGCAAATACAATATTTTACCGTTACGTTATGACGATGGCCGATTAGCCGTGGCGATGACGGACCCGTTCCAACTGCGGGTTATCGAGGATTTGCGGCTGGTAACCGGCTATTCGGTGCGGCGGTATTACGCTGAGCCGGCGCAGATGGAAAATTCGATACTGAAGTTCTACGGCAGCAATGTGGCAAGGATGCTTGACGACCTTGTTCCGATTGAACAGCGGGGAGAGGCCGAGCTGGATAACGGAGATTACTCACCTGCCAAGCTGCATGAGCTGGCGAGAGAGCCGTCTTTAGTTAATCTTGTGAATTTGATAATACTCGAAGCGATTGAGGCGCGTGCAAGTGATGTGCACATCGAGCCATTCGAGCATCAGGTAAAAATAAAGTACCGAATTGACGGTATGCTTGTGGAGAAGACGCCATCCTCGAAACGGCTGCAGGCGGCGATTATTTCGCGAGTTAAGATTATGGCAAATATGAATATCGCCGAACGATTTGTCCCGCAGGACGGCCATATCGCATTTACGGGCAAAAACGGCAGGGTTGATATTCGTGTCTCGACCGTTCCGACGGTATTCGGCGAATCTGTTGAGCTGAGACTTTTAGACAGGTCGGTATCATTGATAGGGCTTAGTGAGTTGGGGATGAATGCTCAGTGTCTGGAAGGCTTCGATCAATGTCTGCATAAGAACCATGGGATTGTACTTGTTACAGGGCCGACCGGCTGCGGTAAGACAACGACACTTTATGCAGCATTAAAAAAGATATACTCGCCGGCTGTGAAAATGATAACGATAGAAGACCCTGTCGAATATCAACTCGAAGGTATCAACCAGATGCCGGTCAATCCGAAAAGAGGGCTTACGTTTGCTAACGGCCTGCGGCATATACTCCGTCAGGACCCGGACATTATAATGGTAGGCGAAATCCGAGACCGAGAAACCGCTAATATATCAATTCGTGCGGCGTTGACGGGACATCTTGTTTTCTCGACACTTCACACGAACGATGCACCGGGTGCGATTACAAGATTGATTGATATGGGTGTTGAGCCATTCCTGTTAGCGAGCTCGTTAGAGGCGGTGCTGGCTCAAAGACTGATACGTAAGATTTGTCTGAAGTGCAAAGAGCCATACAAGCCGGACGAAAACCTTATTAGAAACTTGAACAGCTCGATAGCGATTAAACCTGATACGAAGTTATATCACGGTGCCGGCTGTAATGAGTGTCTGCAAACCGGGATGAGCGGAAGGACGGGTATATTTGAGCTGCTTAGAATAACCGGTACGCTGCGGGAACTGATAGCAGCAAGGCCAACGACCGAACAGATTATAAAGGCGGCACCGGCAGACCATATAAGTATGGAGCACGACGGTTTTGCCAAGGTGTTAAAGGGCATTACGACTCCTGAGGAGGTTTTCAGAGTCTCAAAGAGTATCGGTGAAGAAGAGTAAAGCATGAAGCGAGATACGAGACACGAGATATAAATTATGCGAGGCTGAATTGTGGTCCAGTTTTCTTACAAGGCGGTTAATCAGGCCGGCGGACACGTCGCAGGGACGATTGAGGCGGTCGACCGTAAAAGTGCTGTTGCCGATTTGACCGATAAGCAGCAGTTCGTAATAGAGCTGGCAGAAGAAGCGCAAACGCCGACTGTCAACGGCGGCGAGAAGGCGGCATTGGACCTGGCCAAATTTGTAAGGTTTGGCTCACGAAGGGTTAGCAGCAAAGACATTCTGGCTATGACCACCCAGTTGGGCACGGCTTTGCGAGCGGGGCTTCCGCTGCTCAACGGACTTGAGCTTATTCACGAACAACAGCACAAGGCAGCAATGAGAGAAATGCTCGCTGAGCTTGTGAAATCGGTAAGCTCCGGGCAGTCGCTTTCAGAAGCTATGGCCAGGCACGAGAATACTTTCAGCCCGCTGTATATTTCGATGATAAGAGTCGGAGAAACAGGCGGAATGCTCGATGAGACGACAACTCAGTTGGCGGAGATATTAAGCCGGGATGAGAAGATAAGAACAAATATGAAAAATGCCGCGGCGTATCCGATTTTTGTTTTGGGCCTTGGGCTTGTATCGGTGGTTATTATACTAACATCGATACTGCCGAAGATAATACGAACGATAGGAGGCGGCTTCGCGGCACTGCCCTTGCCGACAAAGATGCTGCTGCAGCTAAGTGACTTCACGAGAGGTTTGTTTACAACGTTTTTCGGCTGGTTTGTTATCGTTCTGATTGCGGCGGGGCTGTATTACCTGATAAAATGGACGAAGTCAAAGGGCAGATTCAAATGGGATTCTTTTAAGCTGAAAATACCTCTTTTGGGCTCGGTACTGCGGACAATCGCGGTGGGCAGGTTTGCAAGAACGCTTGGAGCGTTGACCAAAAGAGGTGTTACCATTTTGGAGGCGCTTAGCGTTGTTCGTGATGCGATGGGCAATGAATTGCTGGGCAGAGAAATTGATGCTGTAGCTGAAAAGGTCAAGGGCGGCGAGTCGCTGGCTGCTCCTCTGGACGAGTCGGGATATTTTCCGCCCCTGCTCGTGCAAATTACCTCGATAGGTGAGCAGACAGGAAGCCTTGATGAATTATTGCTCAACGCCGCTGATACCTTCGATGCTGAGGCGGACTCGGTGATAAACAGATTTATGGCGATTTTCCCGGCGATTTTGATATTGCTGCTGGCCCTGGTGATAGGCTTTATAATAGCGGCGACCCTGCTGCCGATAGTTATGATGGGAGTCGGCACAGGTGCGTTTTGACAAGGCGTAAAACTTTCGTTCGAACGTTTTGAATTATAGTTTTTCGCTTTAAGATTTTTAGTTTTTTGGAAAGGTGTCCGAATGAAGAGGATGAAGCGGAAAGAGAAGGCATTTACCCTTGTGGAACTGCTTGTCGTGATTTTGATTATATCGTTGATTGCCACAGTTATTTCTCGAAGGGTGTTTATGGGTCTGGGCAAGGCCAAAAGGGACATAGCAAAGACCCAGATGACAAATATCGAAGGTGCGATTGGCCTATTTTATCTTGATTGCGGACGATATCCGGATGAATCACAGGGACTTAGCGAGTTGATTGAGGCCCCTGCCGACCTCGAGGAAAAGTGGAGGGGGCCTTACCTGAAGCAAAGCAAACTGTTCGACCCGTGGGAAAATCCTTATATCTATATTGAAGAAGGCATAGTAAATCCGGGCAGTTTCGATTTGATAAGTTATGCAGCGGACGGGATGGAGGGTGGTGAGGGTGACGACGAAGATATATACAACGACTAAAGTAGTTTTTACTCTTTAGTTTTTAGTGGGTGAAATGAAAACGCAAAACTTAAAAGCGAAGGCCAAAACGGAACGATACGGCTTTACCCTTACAGAAATGCTGGTGGTGGTAGTTATTATTGCCCTTGTCGCAAGCGTTGGCGGCGGGATTTATGTGGGGACATATAAGAGGATGCTGGTTGAAAAAGCGGCCCGTGACTTCGTGCTTGCAGCTAAATACGCAAGGATAATGGCGATTGAGCGGCAAAAGCCGTACAAGATAAAATTAAGTGTGGCAGGTGCGGCGGATGCGGCAGAAGCAGCCAATAACGGATTTGGGCTGGTTGTCGATGAATTTAATCAGGAAACCGAGCAAACCGAGCAGGTAATAGTGCGGGATTTGTACTTCAAACCGGTGCAATTTACGGGTGATGTTAAGTTCGAAGGCATTCAAATCACGCCGGCTGGTTGGGAGGTGGCAACCGAGGCCGGGGAGGCCGGAGAAATAGTTTTTTTGCCGAGCGGTACTGCGGACTCGGCGGTAATTCAGATAGGCGACGGCAAGAACCATTATACGGTAAGTATTAGCGCTGCGACCGGCAGGGCAACAATGTATTTCGG
>JAUVYQ010000332.1 GCA_030603035.1 Phycisphaerae bacterium
CCTCTGTCCCTTTCTTGACAAATCCGCCCATTCCTAAATAAAGCCCTTCTGTATTTTCTCTCACTACTACAAAATCTATCTCTTTGGGACCTTTATCCTTTAAAGGTGTCCAGACACCAGGATAAAGCTTCACCGGACGAAGATTTATGTACTGGTCAAGCCCAAAACGAATTTTCAAGAGAATTCCCTGCTCTAAAATACCTGTCTTAACATCGGGATGCCCTATTGCTCCTAAATAAATAGCATCTACTTCTCTCAATTCCTCCAGAGCAGAACTGGGCAATGTCTCACCCGTTCTAAGGTATCTCTCTCCTCCAAAATCATACTCAATAGTTTCATATCTAAACTCTTCTTTCTCAGCCACCACCTGCAAAATCTTAAGAGCCTCTCTTGCTACCTCTGGTCCTATCCCATCTCCCGCAATCACCGCTATTTTATAATACTTGCCCACCTGTCATCTCCCTTCTGTCTTAACAAACTTTCTTATTTAAAAATCAGATTTACGAAATTATTGTAAGTATCCTCCTCTATCGTACTATCGAATTACTTTTTACAAAATCTATCAAGTCATCAACCTGCGTGAAGGCCAGACATACCACTGTATCGAGTTGCTTTCATTATTTTCTGCCTGACATATTATTCGCTGCACTTCAGGCTCGGCGTTCTGCAACGGCGGAATAGAGGGCCAAAACGTTCTCCATCGGCGTGTCCGGTTGAATATTGTGGCACGGGCCGAGAATAAAGCCGCCATTTCGTCCGACTTCATCCATGAGCCGATTGGCCTCCTGTTCCACCTCACCAAGACTGGCACGCTGCAGCCAGCCCTGAACATCTACGGCGCCGTGAAGGACAAGGCGGTCCCCACAGTCTCTCTTTAACTCGTAAGGATTCATTCCGTGCGCCTGCGGCTGGATCGTCTGCAATGCGTCCATGTTGTTCTCAATGAATCGTGGAATCAGCTCCACGCTGGATCCGCAGCAGTGATGAGACACCTTTGCGCCGAAGGAATGGACCAGGTCGAAGAACTCTTTCTTCTTTGCGGAGAAAAGCCGGTCGAACGACGCCGGCGAGATCAGCGCGCCTTTCTGACTGCCGAAGTCGTCACCACAGAGTACGACATCAATTCGGCCTTCACACGCTTCGAGCATTCGTTCAACGAATTCCATATAGAACCGATGCCGCTTTTCCATTATGGCAAGGTAGACCGGATCTTCCAGAGCAATATCGATCAGAGTCTGTTCCACACCACGGCCAAACGCCACGCTGTTGATAAAATCTTGGACACCGAAATCGCCTGCCATGATTCCATACCCGTCGTACTGCTTGCACATGACGGACAGCGCTTCATAGTCGAACCAGTCAGAATTCGGCCACGAAAACGCCTCGACCTCCTCAACGGTCGTCCATTCGGCATACGGAAGTTCAATGGGCTCGTTGTACTCACCATACTCGTTGGGTACGGGCTTCTTGCGCACTCCCCAAATATCGATTGTGGAGCCATCGTCAAA
>JAUVYQ010000413.1 GCA_030603035.1 Phycisphaerae bacterium
TGCACGTTTTACTCAATGGATGTCAGGAGCATCTTGACGTAGCAAAAAAGGCCCAGGAAATCAATGACCACGAAACTTATTGCGCCGCGATGCAAAGCTTGCTCTATCTCTTAATCAAAGAGCTTGTCGGTGATAACACCGCAGAAGTTCTGCGGGCCTGGGCATCAGATACAGCTGAGCCGGCCGCGGCAGCTGAACCGCGGCCGGCGCCCAAGCCACAGCCGGCAGCTGAGCCGGTCCCGGCAGCTGAGCCGGTCCCGGTAGCACCGTCTGAGCCGATTGAGAAAATTTTACTTAATACAGGTATATCAGACGATACAAACAAAATCAAAGACTTTAATTTGGCAGAGGCAAAAGGTGAAAAGCCGGCAGCTGAGCCGGCCCCGGCAGCTGAGCCAGAGCCGGCAGCTGAGCGAGAGCCGCCGGCAGCTGAGCGAGAGCAAGCAGGATTATCGCGATGTCCAAAGCAGCTGGCCTTTGATGAAATTTGCGAAAAATGCGAACTAAAAAAACAATGTCCGGCATATACTCCGCCAAAAGGCGAAAAGCCAAAATCTGATGCTGCGAGCAGACGTATAGCAGGAAATTCGCCCTGGTAAAAAGAAAAATTTGCGTTACGCATAACCAGGGCCTCTATCGAAATTTGAATTTTGACGGCTGATTTGAGTAACGGATGTATTGGCGATCTGATCGACATTGTCGTTGGTGCAGTAAAGAATATAGACCGAAAAAAGACATCGGCAGGGACGGTTTTTGCTCGAAGCGTTGTAAGCAGGCCCTCTATCGTGCCCGTAAAAATTGCGTTACGCAAACCCGCCGGCGGTCCGGGGACTCTGCAGGGCGATGCGTAACGCGGAAAGGAAGGAAGCGAAAAAAAGTTCTTGACATAAAGCGATCGACGGTTGTAATCTAACAATCGAAGGATCGAAAAAATTATGAACAGCGGCCTGGCGGTGAATAAGATTGCCAGGCCGCATTTTATTTGCCGTCAGGCCCGGATTTTTTGGGAGG
>JAUVYQ010000245.1 GCA_030603035.1 Phycisphaerae bacterium
AAGTCCAAACGGCCAAATATGCTGGGACAACATTGAATTTTTTGCGATCCTAAAGTGGCCAAAGCCCAAAAACGACGTATGGAAAAAGATGATGAGTGTTCAGTCTTCTTTTGCCACGAAAAAACCGCTCAAAATCAGACATTGTGAGAAATGCGGATTAGCCCCGACACCTCTGGTCGGGGTCCTCCCCGCCACGAAAGCCGAGGCCAATTCAATGCATAATGAGAATTTCACCAACTCGACGCCCCGCGTCGAGCGTATTTAGGGGGTGCCCACTGTCCAAAAAACAGAATTGGTCACTTTGAATTATATACCGAGCCGTAACCAAGCTGTTGTAAAATTTCGTCTTCGGTATGATGCATTTTTTTTGCCTGCTCTGGCTGGGAATCGTCGAATCCGAGGTTGTGCAGCAGGCCATGTGTTATGTAAAGCGCCAATTCAGCTTCGCTCGAATGGCCTCGTAAATTTGCTTCTTTGACGGCGATTTCAGCGTTGACGACCAGCTCGAATGATTTAGGGGCGTCCTCGACGTCGTTATCGGATAAGTCGAAACTCAAACAATCAGCGGTAGATTTGCGATTCAGAAACTGCCTGTTTATTTTGCAGATTTCGGCGTCGTCAACTATTGCGATACTAATCTTGTATCTCGTGTCCCGCATCTCGTTTCTCGTAAAACGATTGCAGACGGCCTTGACTAATTCTTCGAGTTTAGGGAGACAGACGTCTATGTCTTTGAAATTTCTGGCGATTTGCACGACTACTTCTGCCATTCACCATTTTCTCCGTCAAACAGACGCCGGATCTTCGATATTTACTATTGACTATTGGTTTGAGATTTGGAATCTCGTTTGCTCTTTCCATTTTCGGTCGATGTTGATTCGGGTACGTCCGGTGCTTTGGGATATGCCATTCTGCCATGATAGTGTGCCGCAAGGGTTTTTGATATACTTGTTTCTATCTGACTTAACTCCCGCAGAGAGAGATCGCATTCATCGAATTGGCCGTCCTGCAGACGTTTCATAGCCATATTGTGCACGACTGCTTCTATTCTCGTTGGGGTTACTTCGGTCATGGACCTGACGGCACTTTCTACAGTGTCGGCCAACATTACAATCGCAGCTTCTTTCGTTCGCGGCTTCGGGCCGGTGTATCTAAATTCACTTTCAGAGGGCGGGGCAACGGCCTTGAGTTTCGAGTCTTTAGTTTTGAGTTTTTTGGCCTCATTGTAAAAATATTCGACCAGTGTCGTGCCGTGGTGTGTTTCGATAAATTGCCGAAGCACCACGGGCAAGCTATATTCCTTGGCCATTTCTATCCCATCTTTGACGTGGCCTACGATAATCAATTGACTCATTGCAGGCGAGAGCTCCTTGTGGCGACTGGTCGAGCCCATCTCATTTTCGACAAAATAGCCGGGCTTATTGATTTTTCCGATATCATGGTAATAAGAACCGACCCTGCACAAAAGGCCGTTGCGGTTGATTGCCTCGGCGGCGGCCTCGGCAATAGAACCTATTAACAGACTATGGCTGAATGTGCCGGGTGCTTCCATAGCAAGTCTTTTCAACAACGTCTGATTCGCATCGCTATAGTCCAGGAGCGTCATACTCGTCGCTATGCGAAAGGCTTTTTCGATAAGCGGCAGCAAACTCTGGATGAGCAGTCCCACCAGGAAAGTGGCGAGTGCGTGATAGCCTGCGTTGCTAAAGACCTTACCAATCTGGGGGTGTTTGGCCGGGACCTCAAACGCCAAAAAGCCCAAAGCGAGCGATGTTAGGAACACTATTACCGCCGCCAGGGCGCTTACCTCAAGCAATTTCATTCTTGTTCGGATTTCTCTCAACAAGAAACAGCAAGTAATAGCGCCGGCGGTCATTGTCAGAAACAGGAACAACAGGTTGATACCCGTCTTCGGTGCTACAGCGAGACAGGCAAAGAGACAGTAGAATATACTCATACCTATTGCAAAGCGCTGGTCATAAGCGATTGTCAAAATGATGGCTGCCGTGACGGCGGTTCCGGTGGCCACGAATGCTCCAAGTTTGGTTGTGATTAACAATAAGATAAACAGGCCGACCAATGCCAGAGCTCTGGCGTGGTTTTTTATAATTCGGCCCTGGTAGTGATGGATATAGAAAGCCGCACCCAGAGAAATCAGCACCACTATAAGAGCTTTTGAGAACAGGCCAAGATAATTGGCTTGCTTTATTAGTTCTAATGATATGACGGGTATACAGAGGACGACGAAAAGGAGCCACAGCAGGGCTGAGATTAAACGCTCGGCGGTGGCGAACCGGCTTATTTGCGAGAGTCGCTCGGCAGCTATACTCCTGCGCACCTGGTTTCGTCGCGGACTTGGTTTTTTCAAAAAAAATCGCATTTGTTCAACTTGCTATCACCATTTAGGATAACCAAAAAAGTAACCCTGATCTTCGCTTTGCTTTTTACCTTTTAGCGTTTTTCTTTTTTCTGTAGGCCCGTACGATATTCTGAACCAATCGATGCCGTACGATGTCCCTCTGTGTTAATTCTACAGAAGCTATCCCTTTGATTCTTCTCAGCGTTGTAATTGCTTCAACCATTCCGCTTTTCTGGCCTGTTTCCAGGTCAATT
>JAUVYQ010000356.1 GCA_030603035.1 Phycisphaerae bacterium
TTGATGCCTCTGTCCAACGATGAGTTCTTAATCTTGACGCTGTGATAGGTAAAATATTCTGAGCTTTCGCCAGATGTTGCCTTAAGGTTCGTGAGCAACTGGCAGCCGTTGAGCATCTTTTGAATCGTATATGGGCTTAAAAGTTTGAAATTTATGTGGTCGAGTTTTTGGGGGTCTTTGCGCCTGTCGCGCCTCGGCCATTTTCGAGCATCTCGAACAGTCCCTACGCTGCGCAAATTCACGCCGGGAACAAGAATGCTCTCATCTTCGTGCTCAATCAAGTATGAAAAAGGCAAATCCGAAGTATCCGAGTTTTTATAATGTCTGCCCATCACGACGGTAAATGCCCCAATCTTTGCTGGCCAGACGATATATGCATCACTGGCTGTCTTCGAGCCGCGTTCTATCACGCCCTGATGGACCGGACCCAGTTTGTACATATGATTGCTTTGGTTGGTTCCGCTGCCTGCGTTCAAAAAGGAAAACAACCCGGCAATCAGCAGTGTGGATTTGTGATGCGTAACAGTGTAGGGACCGGCGAATACTGAACAGGCCTCTCCATGAAAGCCGCCGCAGTTAGCGAAGTATACTGAGTTTTCTGCGGAATACTGCTTGGCTAATACAGTGCCCTGGCCTACAAAGCATTTGCATATTATTGTGCCGTCGGTAATCTTCGAGCCGCTACAGCAAATAAAATCTTCTGCAATAACTCTCGGACCAATGTATACCGGGTCCTCCGGACAGCTATTGATTGAGCCGTTTTTCAATCTGTCAACCCCCTCGATAGTGCTCTCTGGGCCTACCTTAACATTTTTGATAGTTCGGCAGTTGATAAGTTTCGCACCTGCCGCCAACAGACCCATAGGCGAGGTCACTGACTTGGTGTAGGCAGCAATCATTTTTTGCAGGCTTTCGATTACTTTAGGCCTGTGGCGGTAAAACGCTATTATATAAGCGATATGAGCGGATAAGTGGTCATAAATCGGTATCTCTCTACCGCCGGCCTCGTTAACAACAGCAACTTCCGTTCCATTACCAAATGAGCTTTCGCCCTCAACGGCAAGCAAATCAACATTTTCGATTATTACGTCATCTTCGATTATGTAGTTGGCTATATAATTCCTAATTTGGCCAATATATACATTATTGCCGATTGTGCAGTTGTGAATTGTTGCGTTGCTGACCCCGGTTGGTTTTTTAACGCCCCCGGCAAAAGACACTTGCTTTTCAAAAACACCTAACTTGACCTTGCCGGAGAAATGCGTCGATTTTACTCTTCTTGCGTCGAACTCATCAG
>JAUVYQ010000177.1 GCA_030603035.1 Phycisphaerae bacterium
CCGCTGCAAGTGCGACTTTTGCCTTAAACTGGGCACTGTGATTACGTCTTTTGTTTTTCATGAATCTGTCTCCTGAACGTGTTATCGACTCAGGCGACAAATCCACCTTAATTATGCGCCCAGTTTTTGGGGAGTATTATACCCCATCGAGCAAAATTATCTCTTGATTGGTTAAGAATGTTGACAAATTCATTGTTGATGGCTTTGTGATTTTTTGCATAAAGGTCTTTTTTGATGACCATACAAAGGCCGGCTCAGCATATCAAGAATAGGTTAGTGGTGTGTGGCGGTGGGGCAGGTCGCAGCGAAATATGCCTCCTTACCCCGAAGTTATCTATACACATCCTTGCGATGCCTGATAGCAATTATATCCACCAGTCTTTGCTGGGCATCGATGGCATAGATAACACGATAAACACCAACCCTTGTCCGCCATAGGTTATTTTTACCTCGCAATTTAACACACTTGCCCGGCCTCGGCTGAGTTGCCAAAGCCTCAATTTTGGCAAATATCCTGCCGACATTTGTAGCGCAAAGGGCCTGTAATTCTTTTCTTGCCGAGCGCGCAAAAGTTATCCGGTAGTCAGCCATTTAGCTTTCCGGCACGGGACAAATGTTTCTTCACTGTATTGAGCGACTCGCGAGGTTCGTTGGCTCGCTGACGTGCAACCAGGATGTCATAGAAATCCTCCCACAGGTCGGCACATTTCTCTAAGTCAATGATGACTGCCCGCTTGACCCCTTTGTCGTCAACGATATATTGAATATCATTCATAATAACACCTCTGGTGCAATTGTACCAGAAACAGGGCTACCGTATCAAGAATTATTCACCCCTATTTGGCAATAGTTATTGGTCTTTGACGAACAGGCCTTAAGAATTTATAATCAGAGCGGTTTTTTGGAGGACAAAAAGATGGAATCGATTTTGACTGTAATAGGCATTATTTTGATTTTAGTTGTCCTGGGCCTTTTAGTTTGGCTCATCAGTACCAGCTTTGCCAACAGAAGAGAAATTGCCGGCCAGGCCACCGGTATCAGTCTTCTCCAGCAGCAGCTCGAAGTGCTGAAAGCCGCCCAGGATAAAACTTCCGAAAATTTGCAAAAGTCTCTGCAGGCAGGCCAGAATACCTTCACCCAGAGCCTCCAATCCAGTCGGGAGGTGCTTAGCCGGCTAAACACACAAATCGGCGAACTGCAGGGCACCAACAAGCAAATGCTGCAGGTCGGAACCGAGGTCAGACGGCTTCAGGATATTTTAAGCTCTCCAAAACTGCGAGGACAGATGGGCGAATGGTCGCTGAAAAATCTTTTGGAAAATATCCTGCCAAAGGACAGCTACAAAATACAATATACTTTCAAGGACGGCAAAATGGTCGATGCATTGATACAAATGGCTGAATTCTCAGTCCCCGTCGATGCCAAGTTCCCCCTCCCAGGATTTGAAAGACTCGCAAAGGCAGAAACCGACGAGGAAAAAACAAAACTCCGCAAACAGTTCCACAAGGATGTAACTGCTCATATCGACAAGATTGCCTCTGACTACATTAGACCCGCTGAAGGTACGTTGGATTTTGCGCTCCTTTTTATACCCGCCGAGAACATCTATTACGAAACGATTGTCAAATATGAAGGCGAGACACAGGATATTTTGCAATACTCGCTTGATAAAAAGGTAATCCCTGTATCGCCGAATCTTTTATACGCATATCTTATGACGGTGGTGATGGGCCTGCACGGCCTGCAGATTGAAAAGCAGGCTGCCGAAATCCGACAGAATTTGAAAAAGCTAAATGCCTCTTTCGCGGAATTTCTTTCTAATTGGGACACGCTCGGCACCCATTTGCGAAATGCTTACAGCAAATACGAAGACGGCCAGAAGAAGCTCGACCGCTTCGGCCTACACCTCGACCAAATACAAGGCGAAACGGAAGAAAAAACATAATTGACAAAATAGTGAATCGTTGTTAGGGAATAGATTCCTGCTTCCGCAGGAATGACATACCGAACACTAACGACTAAATGCAAGGAGCACAAAGATGGAAGAAGGAAAACCAATTGATGTCAGCGATGAGGATTTTGAAAGCCAGGTTCTAAAATCGCAAATCCCTGTGCTGGTGGATTTCTGGGCCCCCTGGTGCGGACCGTGCCGTATGGCTGCCCCGGTGCTTGAGAAAATAGCTCAGCAATACAAGGGAAGATTAAAGGTATGCAAGCTCAATGTTGACGAGGGACGCCAGACGGCTACCGAATACGGGATTATGAGTATACCAACATTGAATATTTTTAAAGCTGGTGAAATAGTGGACCAGATTATCGGGGTTATGCCAGGTTATGAGTCTGATATTAAGAAAAAGATAGAACCGCACTTACAGGAAAGTGCGGGGTGATTCTAAAATGAACGATGTTACCTATGATGTTATTATTATAGGTGCCGGTCCAGCCGGCCTTGGAGCGGCTCTTTATACCTCGCGCGACAGACTAAAAACACTCGTGCTTGAGAAATTCCAGCCTGGCGGACAAATCAGCACCACAGACAGGATAGAAAACTACCCCGGCATTGAACGAATCGACGGCCCAGGCCTGATTGAGCGGATGCAAAAGCAGGTTGAGGGCTTTGGCGCCGAGATAAAGACTGGTTGCGAAGTTACCAACCTGGAGAAATTAAAAGACGGCAGCATCGCTGTTTACTGTGACGGGGATAAATTCTCCGCAAGAGTTGTCATTCTGGCACCGGGCAGTGGCTATCGCAACCTTGGTGTCCCCGGCGAAGAGGAATTCCGCGGTGCAGGCGTCAGCTACTGCGGGACGTGCGATGCACCATTCTTCAAGGGCAAGCAAGTCGTCGCCGTCGGCGGAGGCAATACCGCAGTCGAAGAAACTCTGCATCTGGCCAAATTCGCCGATAAAGTCACGATGATACACCGCAGGGACGAATTTAGAGCAGCCAGAGTTCTTGTCGAGGAGCTTCTAAAAAAAGTCAACGAGCCGAATTCAAATTTGATTATCAAGTATAGCACCGTGGCAACCGCCATAGAGGGCGAAGGTAAAGTCCAATCAGTCAAATTAAAAAATGTCAAGACAGGTCAGGAAGAAGACTATCCCTGCGGTGGGGTATTTATATTTATTGGTATGGTGCCGAATACCGACTTCTTGAAGGATTTTGTGGAGCTGACCGACAGGGGGTTTATCAAGTGCGACTGCGCATATCTTCGAACAAACATGCCGGGTGTCTTCGTGGCAGGCGACTGCAGAATCGGGGCCGCTATGCAACTGGCCACAGCCGTTGCTGATGGTGTCATCGCTGCTATGATGCTCAAGCAGTATTTCAGAGATAAAAACTGGTGGAACGAACCGGTCAGTGACTTACTTCAACCAGGTGGATGGTGAAAAACTTTAAACTTAAAACTTTAAACTTAAAACTTCCATTAGTGGACTGCATCCCTCTTGGGATAACCCGGCGTACTCGAAAAATGTTCGCAAAATGTGTTGGAATTGGGTGGCCGATTCGGGTATTATGGCGATTGAAAAGTCCAGCGATGTGGCTGGACAGAGGTTTCTTGCCTGCACCCCCTTTCTTGCTTTCGCAAGAAAGCAGGGGAGGTAACGCAGGCACAGGTGGGAATCTCGGTTGGAAGGGTAGAGTAATGGCTGGTAACGTAATTGAGCTAACTGACGCTGCTTTTGATGAGGTTGTTCACAGCTCTGATGTGCCGGTCCTGGTTGATTTCTGGGCACCCTGGTGCGGACCTTGTAAGATAATGGCTCCTATTTTAGCAGAAATTGCCGCTCACTACACAGATAAGGCCAAAATCTGCAAGCTCAATACTGATGATGCTCGCGACAGTGCGATAGAATTCGGCATAAATGCCATACCGACTACTATTTTGTTCAAGGATGGCCAGGTGCAGAAGAAATGGGTCGGCTTAACCAGTAAAAAAGACCTCACCATAGCAATCGACGAGTTGCTCTGATAGGAAGTTTAAAGTTTTGTAACCGTTCACGGGGTAAGTATGCTGATTTTGAGTTGTTATGGACGATTGGATTAACTATTTCGCCAAAAAATCTTATAAATCTTTAAATAAATCTTAAAAACATCTTGCACAATAAAAAAAATCAGCTATATTGAACTATAAACGCTGGTTTAGACCCGTGAACGGTTATGATTATTTTTTGAAAAATACAGATTATTTTCTTGAATTCCAACATTGTGTGTGTTGTAAGGTGAATTGAAAGATTAGATGTTGGGTGCGTTGCCCGATTCATTCAAAATACCCGTGAACGGTTAAAGTTTTCTTGTAACATAATATATTAAAGCACCAGATGAAAGGGCTGAGAAATGAAGTGGAGCGTTACGACGTGGGCGATGACGCTGCTCGTGCTGGGTACTGTGCCGGCCCTGGCGGCAGGTGAGGATGACATGCGGCTGAGCGCCGAAAATGGCGTGCTGGAGTTCTCGGCAAAGGGAATGAGGCTGACCGGTGGCCGGCCCGGCCTCACGCTGCTTGTAGGCGAAGAAGAAAAGTTGCGAGGATGTCCCGAATGTCGTTGAAAATTGATTGAAAAAATCATGCGGTCGGGGTAACGGTAATGTGTTTTTTAACATGAATTGTTACCCTTTTTTAGGAGACCGCATGATGGGAAAATCGTATCAGCGAAAAACCAATCG
>JAUVYQ010000175.1 GCA_030603035.1 Phycisphaerae bacterium
CGTTCTTGGCCGTAGCACTCCCCCCCCAAACCCCCCCCTCTCTTTTGGCTTTTCTCAGTAAGGTATTGGTTAGTTTTTATCTTGGTGGGGGGAGTGCAACTCAAAAAGACCACCTAAAAGAACGACCACACCCCCAACCCCTCAACCGTCCTTTTTTTCAAACCACACCTCCGAGCAGCAAAGATTTCTTGGATGGCTTGCAAAGCCACTCTGTTTTTTACGGCTGTCTGGCAACGACAGCCTATGTGTCGGGCTGGCAACACCCGACACCCGACGCCGGGGGCGTCGAGAACAGGCCTCTTGAGGCTGTTGGCCTCCGGTCCCCCCCCCATTGAGGGCTTGAAGCCCCCCTGTAGCTCACAGAGCCCACCCGATTCTCAGGTGTATTCTGCGGTATATTTCGCTTTCCTATAAAACTGCGAAGTTTCGCCGTTCTTAACAGGTTGCATATTTCGCAAAATATATTTCGTTTTTCCCTTGACAAGTGTTTCGTTTTATGGTATGTTGCGATCTAAACAATTTCGCTTTACTTAGGATTGTTATATGTGTAGTAAAAACTGTTATTGTCAAACGTGTAAAAAGCCGTTTCACCACTTAGGGATCGCAAGGCACAGAGCAGCCCACCGTGATAAAAAAGAAGATTGCATAATCACCTACACTGACGGCAGTAAATATAAATATTCGTACAGCCTGCCTGTTTTAAAGGAAACTTAACAATGGACAAAGAAGAAACAAAATTGATTGTAAGTGCCCTGCTCGAACTTTCAGACATAGCTGAACGGCTCGATGCTCTGCACAAGTATCTAACTGATTTTCTATTACAGAAAGGAGCCCCCCATGAGCCAAACCCCGACAGTTTTGAACCAGGTAGAGGCTGAGCGCGTGCTAAACGCAATCAAGTACCCGGACGGTCCTCACAGCTTATCCCCAACTAGTTTTCGTAACTACCTGATAGCCCTGTTCATGTTAGATGCCGGCTTGCGGGTGTCGGAAGTAATCCAACTGCGTCGCTATATGATCGCCGGGCAGAACCACCCTAAGAGTGTACTTCAGGTTGATGCTTCGATCGCCAAGAACCACAACCCGAGAAGCATCCCAATGACAACCCGATTAAAAGAGGAAATTGGTTTTCTTATCAACCAGGTCTGGATCAACCGACCGGAGGGAGGTATGTTTTATGTCTTCACAGGCACGCATCCGAGGAAGCATATCTCCGCTCGCATGGTCCAACTGATAACCTGTAAGGCCGGTATGGCAACCATCGGACGAAGGGTCTGGCCCCATGTTTTCCGTCATACTTTCGCAACGAGGCTGATGCGTGTGAGCAGCACCCGCGTTGTCCAGGAACTGCTTGGTCATAAGAATCTAACAAGTACCCAAATTTACACACACCCTAACTCACAAGACCTGTTAAATGCAATTGACGGTATGCAATAGACTTACGAAAGATTTCACACTTGTAACAGGGCCTACTATTACTACTATCTAGAATAAACTAGGTAGTAGTAATACTATTGGCTGTGAGTAATGTGAATTCTTTGGTAAACTCAAGCGAGTGTTGAGTTTAGAAATCACAGGGGCTGTGAGTTCCTCTGTGAGTTGTGTGAGTAACTATGGGAATCGAAATCATCGACCCCGAATACGGCTTTCCATGCTCGGCTTGTTTTCCCACCGGCCTAAAGCCAAAATACGTCTATGTTTTTCTATCCGGTATCGTACTTCGGCCCGGCCTACCCCCACCGCCGATCGCTTCACCCCCCAACGGCTTTTTTAAGTTGGAGGAAGACAATCACCATCCCTGCTACTGGAAATATGTCGGTGGCATTTGGCGGGTGGATTATACATCCTGGCGGGCGGGGGCCCCCGGCAACAATTCTGAGCTATCAGTCACAGGAGTTGGGGTTCCGTTTCGAAATCCGTTTTGGGGCTTCAGTGCCAACCAATGTGTTTACAAATTCCAAAATTCTTTTACCGAGCCTGATATGACCGGTTACTATGACGGCTCAGGTTGGGTGTTTGCAATGTAAGGTTCTTAAATGTTATCACTCAGAGAAATAAGCGAGCTTATGAACATGGATGAAGATGCCAGGCTTTTCGTTGAGGCATACCCGATCTCAACAGATATTTGTGTCGTCAGAATTTCAGATCAGGAAAACACCACCGTCGCATATCACAAGATTGATGATTCTTAAGGGGGTGCTTTACTGCGGACCAAACTCCGTTCCGGCGTTACAAACAATCGTGTGCGTTTTTTTTCCTTGACATCATGTTGATAACCTGTTATATTCCAAATCGACACACCAAAACCCGCTATCGGACGTTTCCTCATTTGTGTGTGGAACCGTCCGGGGCCGTGTGGCTCCGCGATGCCGCACGGCTTTTTTTATTTTAGAAAGGAGTATGAATCATGGCTTTAGTTAAATTTGGTGGAGGTATCATAGCAATGTCCGGCTCGATAGCCGGCAATACCTTCGCAAGGAACAGGTACGGCAATTATGTTCGTGCACGTACGAAACCCGTTAATCCAGAATCTCCGACTCAACAAACGGTACGAGCCATCATTGCCCTACTAACAGCCCGATGGTCCCAAACGCTCACAGCAGCACAACGCGCCGCCTGGGGACTCTACGCTGCTAATGTTGTGATGAAAAACAAACTTGGCGAATCGGTCAACCTGTCCGGCTTCAATCACTTCATACGTTCCAACTCTGTCCGTCAGCGAGTAGGAGCCCCCGTGGTTGACAACGGCCCTGTTGTTTTTGAACTTCCGGCAGCCGACCCGGCTTTTGCTGTAACCGCAACCGAAGCCGCTCAGCAAGTTTCTTTTGCTTACGACAGCACGATGGACTGGGCTGATGAAGATGACGCTTACATACTTTTTGAGCAAGGCCAACCACAAAATCCGCAGCGGAATTTCTTCGCTGGTCCCTGGCGACACTGCTCTCAAGTTGAAGGTGTTAATGGAGCTCCACCCGCCAGCCCCAAAGTTGCTGCTGCCGTGTTCGCTGTAGCCGAACTACAACGCCTCTGGTGTTACGCTCGAATTTCCAGAGCTGACGGCAGGCTATCGCAACCATTCAGAGACGACACCTTCGTAGCAGCCTAAAATGTTTCGCGGACAAATAGTTTTATGGTGGGGAGCCGTTGTTACTATTCCGGCAGGTTGGATCCTGTGTGATGGTAACAACGGCACTCCTGATCTTCGTGGTAAATTCGTCCCCGGTGCTGGCGGAGCTCTTGATCCCGGTGACACCGGCGGAGCTATTAATCACAATCATGACTTCACCGGCGACGGGCACAATCACGAACTAACCCTTTCTCCGGTTATACAAGTGCCGGCCGGCTTTTTCTCACCAACAACCTCAACCAATCCCGCCACTGGCACAACTGACAACGAAGACGGCAGACCTCCATACCACGCACTATGTTTCATCATGAAGGTTTACGACGATCCAAACACAAACCTCGAGTTGCCATGGCCGTACGCTGCTAAGGCAATCGTCCAATTTGCCATGCTTTTCGGTAACCTGATTATTTACTTGACATTCAGGCACAAAATGAATACAGATATCAAACCGGCTCTGCCTCTTTGGAAATTAACCAGGGCGGGTGTCCCCGACATCCCTGATTTCTCGACATGGCTTGACCCCTGGACTATGCAACTGGGTGTTGTTGCAGTTGCGGAGCCAGCATGGATAACAGTTGAATACGATGGTCCGGATGCCAACCTTGAGACTGTTTGGCATAAGATGTGGGAACCGTGGGGCCCGATTTTAGGTTTTGTGATCGCTTAGGGAGTTATGTTCATGGCAGACAAAGGCTTTTGTGTTATCACAATTCGCAAAGAAGTACCGGATCGTGACCGGGCACGTGAAATCTACGACCTGGTAAAACAAAAACTCGAAGACAGACCGGACCTTAAACTTACCGGCCTGTTCTCAAATCATTTTGACCTAGAACAGGAGTAATCATGAAAAAAATCTTACTCATTATGTTTCCAATCGTCATCTCGCTTCTTGTAACCGGTTGCACCGTACAGTTCAAAGCAAAGGAAATCGAGCTTGAAGGTCATTCGAACACAACCTACCGTTTCACCGGACTCGCCTGGACGGAACCAGAACAAACCATGCACTATCCGGCTGACGAAGAATAAAGTTACTATCGTTGACCACAAAGACTGGATATACCTGTCCCTGTTTTACTGGCGGGCGGTAAAAAGTTCTCATTGCTGGTACGCCAAACGGCGATACACAATCAACGGCAGGCCGTACGATGTTTTCATGCACCGAATTATAGCGAACACACATAACGACCAAGTCTGTCATCACCGCAACGGCGACTCGTTAGACAACCGCAGACACAACCTGCACAACATGACACCGGCGGCACACGAACAACACCACGCAGAAATCAGAATCACAAAAAAAGAACCGTCAAACTCCAGGGGATCCCCTCAATAGAGTATACACACCCCCCCTATACTTTTTATACACAGCGACAAGCACTGTTAAAAGTCCCCCCCTCAAAAATTTTTCAAAGACCAAAAAAACATTATCCGCCGTTGTAAATCACAAAAGCATTCATAAACGACGAACAGCATTACAACAGACGGCCTTCATTAAGAAGTCCAACACACTAGCAACCCACGCACATCGTGCTAAATCGTAACCTTCATTCTATTATCCCAAAAGTCCAGTACGCTGACGCTGTATACGGTACACCCCTAGCAACCCATGCACATCTTGCTAAATCGTAACCTTCATTCTATTATCCCAAAAGTCCAGTACGCTGACGCTGTATACGGTACACCCCTAGCAACCCA
>JAUVYQ010000030.1 GCA_030603035.1 Phycisphaerae bacterium
CGATTGGTTTTTCGCTGATACGATTTTCCCATCATGCGGTCTCCTAAAAAAGGGTAACAATTCATGTTAAAAAACACATTACCGTTACCCCGACCGCATGATTTTTTCAATCAATTTTCAACGACATTCGGGACATCCTCCAATTTGCTGGATGCTCAAATGAACGTAAGTCCTGTTATAACAAGGGAATATAAAAATAAATCCAATTGGAAACTCGGTGAAAACAAAGCCAATACAAAGCCAATACAAACCCAATCAAACCCAATCCCCCAGCGCGATACGCAATACGCAATACGAGATACGAGATTCAAACCCAATCAAACCCAATTTCCCTCTTACCCAAATCCCCCAGATTGCCTCATTTTTCTATTTCTTCTTTCGGCCGATGTTTCCATCGCCGGTGCAGCCACCAGTATTGGCTCGGGTCTTCCCGCACGAATTCCTCAATTGCCCTGGTGTATTCCGCCGTAATCCACTCTAACGGTTCGTCCTTGTCAGCCCATTCTTCCGGCAAAATAACGCGATTGACCCCGATTTCGAAGTAAAAACGATTATCAACTCTCCTGCTGTACCCCACTCCTATCGGTATATTATTGGCAATAGCGAGCAGCCCTATGCTCTTATAGGTACTGGCTTTACGCCCGAAGAAATCGACGAATATCCCCTTTTTGCCCGCATCCTGGTCGGCAATAAAGCACAGCGTCGCACCCCTCGAAGTCATTTCTCCCATCAGCTCCGCGGCGCCTTTCTTATCGATTATCTTCTGGCCAGCCCGCCGGCGAACGTCGTATAAGTACTTGTTAATAAACTTGTTATCCAAAGGCCGGGCAATACTGTAAACATTAAAGCCAAACAGCCCTAACATATAGCCCATAATTTCAAAGTTGCTGTAATGGCTGGCGACCATAAGCATCCCCCCGCCCTCTTTCATCAGCCATTTGGCCCTTTCAGCGGTTTTGAATCGTGAATAATCCCGCCAGTTATTTCTTTTCACCAATCGCGGCGTAAACAACACATCAATCGCCAGCATTACAATATGTTCGAAGCTCCGCCGGGCCGTCTGCCAGACCCATTGTTCGCTTTTCTCAGGGAAACTTGCCCGAAGATTGTCCAGGGCCCGCTTTCGGCCGCGATGATAGTATTTCCATAACAATCGACCGAGGAAACAAGCGGTCATCAGATTGGTTTCGACATCAAACAGGTAAAGAAAAACCACAAGAATCCGCAGTGCAACGTAGCTCACCCAATCCATAAACGGATTATGCTTTTTCTTTTTCTTCTTTCGTGGGGCCGACTCTGCCATACACCGTGATTTTAGACTCAAAATCGCCGCTGTCAAGTTTTACCAAGTGGTATTGCATATTGTGGGGTGGTCGTAAATATCAAACGCAGCAAGTTCGAGTACGTTCAAAGGATTCTTATTGCAAACGAGTGAATAGTTACCATAATGTCAGCATCGAGGACAAAAAGAGGCCAAAGGGGGAACTTAAGATATCCATTAGGAAGGACTGAAAATGAAGGAATTCGTTCGGCTCACACTGGTTGCGACGCTCTTTTGTTTGCCTTTTCTGCAGGGAGGATGTTTGAAACCATCGAAAAGCGGCGTTTTCAATACTGAAAACGCAGTTCGCACCAGTTATGAAACGCCTTCTGCGTCGCCGGCTTACGAGAGAACAGTCAATGAATCTGCGCGGGACATTCCCGCAGCTTACGATGTTGACGTCGTGGTTGTAGGCGGTTCATCGGGTGCTGTAGCTGCAGCCGTGGAAGCGGCGCAAAAAGGTGCGAAAGTCTTTCTTGCAGCGCCACGGCCATACCTCGGCGAGGACCTGTGCGGCACATATCGCCTGTGGCTCGAGCCGGGCGAAGAGCCGACCTCGCCGCTGGCCAAAAAGATTTTTGCCAGGTCACCTGCTGCGCCGCAGGTGGAAAAGGGAATTACTTTCACGTACGAAGCTGACAAACCGTCCGCCGGCATCCATAAAGATACCCGATCGCTCTCGCTGCTTACTGACGGTAAGTGGGACAGTGCGGTCTCGCAGAGCGTTCAATATGACGGAGATGTGACCATAATCGCTGACCTGGGTAAAGAACATCGCCTTCGGAAGGTCCACGTCCTGGTCTATCAGCGAGACAACAATTTCGAAGTCGAAAGCGTAGCCGTCTCGGCCAGCAACGACAAGCAACAGTGGAAACAGGTCGCGGTCCTCAAGAATGAAATGCTTGGCAAAGGCTCGTTCGAAAAATCGGCGATTGACCTTTCGGCACCGGTGACTGAGAAAGCCCGCTACGTGAAACTTCTCGTCAAAAAAAGCTCAAATGTCAATCGAATACTTTTGGGTGAAATTGTGATAGAGGACGAGCAGTCATCCGCCAGGTCCGCCGAAAGTCCTCGCGCTGCAACTGCGGTAACACCGATGCAGGTCAAGCGCACGCTGGACGAGGCGCTGCTCGAAGCGGGCGTTCAGTTTTTGTTTGGCTGCTATGCGACGGACGTTCTTCGCGATGCGAGCGGCAATGTCACGGGCATCGTTATGGCGAACCGTTCCGGCCGCCAGGCCGTCAAGGCCAAAGTTATCATCGACGCGACGCCGCGGGCAGCGGTAGCACGGATGGCGGGTGTCACCTTCCAGCCGTATCCCGCCGGGCTGCAAACTTTTAAGCGCATCGTTGTCGGTGGCGAGGTCCGCAGCGGCGAAGGCATTCGGGCACGAAAGATGCCCACGCCGGTCCCGACTAAGGACGGCCCCAGACGCAAGGCCATCGAGTACACGCTCAACATCCCGATGAAGGACGGCTCGTTCGCGTCCTTTGCTGAAGCCGAACAAATCGCACGCGACAAAACCTGGCATCCGGAACAGGGAGACGCTTCAGAGATGCTCTTCCAGGTGCCGCCCGACCCGATGAAGGGCAAGAAAAGTCTGTCCGGCGCCTGGCCCGGCGCGAAAAAGATCAATCTGGATGTGTTCCGGGCTATGGGCACTAAACGTCTATTCGTGCTCGGCGGCTGCGCGGATATATCGCGAGATGCTGCAGAGAAGCTGCTTCGGCCTTTGGAACTGATGAAAGTAGGCAGTCGCATCGGCGCCGCGGCTGCATCCGCGGCAAAGCGTCTGCCCAAGCCGAGAGATGTCAGACTACGCGGTAAATCGGTAACGCTCGTCACCTCAGGTGATGTTCGAGAGAATTTGACCGGGATACGTCGGATGCAAACCAAGGTTGTAGCGGTTCCCGCCGAAAGGCAGGCTGTGCCGGTGCTGGGCGAGGTAGACGTAGTTGTCGTCGGCGGCGGCACCGGCGGAGCGCCCGCCGGTATCGCGGCGGCACGACAGGGGGCTAAAACTCTCGTCGTCGAATACCTCCACGGCCTTGGGGGAGTGGGCACGCTCGGCCTCATTGGCAAATACTATCACGATTATCGTGTCGGCTTTACAACAGAAATCGATGAGGGTCTGGCAAAACTTGGGGGTAGTGAAGAGGGCGACAGCGGTAAAGGGCAAGCGTGGAATATCGAACTGAAGATGGAGTGGTATCGGCGCGAGCTGCGCAAGGCCGGCGCGGATATATGGTTCGGGACGCTCGGCTGCGGCGCATTCGTGGAGAACGGACGCGTCAAGGGCGTCGTAGTCGCAACACCGCAGGGGCGCGGCGTGGTACTTGCAAAGGTAATCATCGATTCGACCGGCAATGCCGACATCGCCGCTGCAGCCGGCGCTGAATGTGTTTATACCGACGGCTCCGGCGTAGCGGTCCAGGGTGCGGGACTTCCGCCACGCGAGATTGGTGCTCGCTATACCAATACCGACTGGACCTTTATCGACGACTCGGATGTAATCGATGTCTGGCGAGCATTTGTTGTCGCCAAAAAGAAGTTCAAAGACGCCTACGACCTTGGGCAGTTGATAGATACGCGAGAGCGGCGGCGGATAGTTGGTGACTTCGTAATGTCACCGTTGGATATCGCTAACAATCGTAGCTACCCTGATACGGTGGTGATAGCCAGAAGTAATTTCGATACGCATGGTTTTACGATACATCCGGTGTTTCTCCTTCGGCCGCCTGATAAAAAGGCAATACTCGTTAATGTGCCGTATCGGTGCCTATTGCCGAAAGGGCTCGATGGTATTTTGGTTACTGGACTGGGTGTCAGTGCGCATCGTGATGCTATGCCGGTTATACGGATGCAGGCAGACATCCAGAACCAGGGCTATGCGGCGGGTGTGGCGGCGGCGACGGCTGCAAAAACGGGTAAGGGTTTTCGTGACATTGACATCAAGGCGCTTCAAAAGCATCTTGTCGAGAAAGGCAATTTGCCGGAGAGGGTGCTGACGGACAAAGATTCGTTTCCGTTGGCCAGAGAAAAGATTGCACAGGCAGTGGAACGTGTTGTCAATGACTTTGAAGGGCTGGAAATAGTGCTCGCCCAGCCGCAGGATGCGATGCTGCTTCTTCGAAACGCTTACAAAACCGCCGACAGCGAAAAGGCCAAACTTGCTTATGCTTATATCCTCGGGATGTTAGGTGATGTGGCAGGGGCCGAGACGTTGATGGAAGCGGTGCAGTCCAGAGGTTGGGACAAGGGTTGGAATTTTACAGGGATGGGGCAGTTCGGTATGAGCTTAAGTAAACTCGATAGCTTGATAATCGCATTAGGGCGCACAGGTGATAAGCGGGCACTAAAGCCAATTCTTGAAAAAGTTAAGCTGCTTGATGCTAAAAGTGAGTTCTCGCATTGCCGGGCGGTGGCGATGGCGCTTGAAGCGCTGGGTGATACCGCTGCGGCCAAACCGCTTGCGGAGTTGTTGAGAAAGCCCGGAATGACAGGTCATGCTTTTACCGATATCGACAAAGCCAGGCGTCGAACGCCACGCAGTTCCGAGGACACGCAGACGCGAAACAATTCGCTGCGTGAATTGATTTTGGCGCGGGCATTATATCGTTGTGGTGATTATGAGGGTTTGGGCGAAAAGATTCTAAAGGAGTACTCACGCGACCTTCGCGGCCACTACGCCCGCCACGCCCAGGCCGTGCTCAAAGGGAAAAAGTAAATATGGATTAACACAGATTTAAGGAGAGATAGAAATGTCAGGAGAATATAGATTTTCGTTTGGGCCGGTCAGTAGATAAATCCGAATGTCGAATATCGAAATTCGAAACAATATCGAATTACCGAAATCCAAATGACCAAAACATGCTGTTTTGAAAATTTGAACATTTGAATTTCGAATTTGTTTCGGATTTCGAATTTCGTGCTTCGTGCTTTTTTCAAAGCCTAAGATTGCAGCGAGGTTTTTATGACTATGACTGCGAAGAATAGTAAAACTGTTTTGAGTTTCGGTGCTCACCCTGACGACGCAGAGTTTTTCTGTGTGGGGACGCTGGCATTGCTTCGTAAAAAGGGTTGGCACATCCATCTTGCCACAATGACACCCGGCGACTGCGGCACAGTTCAGTACAGCCGCGAAGAAATCAGCAGGATTCGCAAGGCCGAAGCCGCCAAAGCGGCAGGTTTGTTGGACGGCAGCTATCATTGCCTCGAATGCAGTGATATTTTTATTATGTATGACAGGCCGACCTTGCTCAAGGCCATTGAGCTGGTGCGAAAGGTACGGCCGACTATCGTCTTTACCACAAGCCCTTCGGATTATATGGTTGACCACGAGATGGCCGGCAGGATTGCTCAAACATCCTGCTTCGCGTGCGGCGTTGTGAATATCGAGACTGTCGGCGCTGAGCCATTCGAGCCGATACCGTATCTTTATTATATGGACCCGGTGGAGGGAAAGGACAACTTTGGGACCGAGGTCAAAGCAAGCACGCTGGTCGATATAACCAGCGTGATTGAGACCAAGGAAAAGATGCTCTGCTGCCACGAAAGCCAGCGCAATTGGCTTTTAACACATCATGGTATAGATGACTATGTTATCTCGATGAAGGCGTTGGCTGAGAAACGAGGCCGGGAAATAAACTCACGCTTTGCCGAAGGCTTCAGACAACATTTAGGCCATGCGTATCCGCAGGATAATATCCTGAAGACCGAGCTTGGCGACCTGGTTCACATAGTATAAGGAAAGCAAAGATGGCAAGAAAAATCAGTATGTTAGCGCCGCAGTGGTGGGACTATACTACGCTTGATGATGAGATTCTTAACGATGCGGCTAAACTTACGGTTGAAGATATAGCCGGTTTAAGCAGGGAAGGCTTCAAGGTTGTGTTCTACGACACTCTTGAAGACTTCTATCTTGCAGAGGCGCTGGAGTACATTACGGCGTGGAGACAGGCCACAGCCGACAATCCCGCAGGCATTTGCGGGCCGATTGGGCCGACCGAGCAACTTCCACTTGTCGCACGTATTGTAAATGAATTGAAGCTGGACCTCAAAGATGCCCACTTCTGGGGAATGGATGAATGGTATATGGATGGCAGAGAGGTGCCGCAGTCGCATCCATTGTCTTTCGCAAAGGCGGATATGGAGCTTTGCTTTAATCGAATTGATAATGAGCTGAAAATGCCGGAGTCCAACATTCATTTTCCCGGAGCCGATGCGACAGAATACATCAGGAGCTGGGAAGGTGTTCGCTGTGCGGTGATGCAGGGCGGCCAGGGTGACATAAAACACTGGGCATTCAACGACCCGGTCAAGCGGGAAGGAAAATACAAAGACCAGCCGCCAACGCCGGAGGAATATTGCCGGCTTACAACTCGCGTTGTAGATTTGCATCCGGTTACCATTATGCAGAATGCGCGAACCAGCGGCGGCGTGGTTACCGCTGTGCCGACTAAAGAGATTACGGTCGGGCCCGTGGAAACGTGGAAAGGCAGAGAAAGTCTCAATCTGGCACCCAGGGACACACGACAATCCTTTCGGGATAAGATTGACCGCTTTTATGATAAGCAAGAAAATCGCTGATAGCTCGGTGCCAATGTCACTGTTGGCAGGACACCCTGACGTTCAGTTCAATTTTTACAGGCCTGCCATAGGGACATGTGAAGCGGAAATACACTGAGATGGTATCGGATTACCATTTTGTGGAAGTAAAAATATGGCTATGGATGTATTAGTTCTGAATACGGGGGTGGCGGATTTAAGAAGCCCGGACTTTGAATTTGTCGATGAGCTGGTGGGCAAAGGGGGACTGGCCAAGTGCAAAAACAAAGATGTGCCGAATTATTCTCAGCAGCAGGTGAGAGAATGGATAGAGCAGGGTTTTGCTACCGCAGGCGGGCCCGGCAACACGGCGCCTCTAATGGCAAGGACCGGCTTGAAAGTTGCCGTCGGGGTCAACCTCGGCAAAGGAAATTATGACGGCTTGGACGCCCAGGGAAAGTTTTTTTATGATGTGATGACCGAGAACGGTATTGATATGTCGCAAACTCACATACACCCCAATTTACCCACAGGGACTACCTTTATACACAGCACCACCGGAGAAGATAGAGGCGGCATTGCGTATTTTCCCAGTGCCAACGACGATTTTGATTTTGAAATATTCAAAAAGGCCGTTGAGCGGTTAAAGCCCAATATAGTTTATTATATGTATTCCGGCTTGTCCGAAAGAGGCGACGCCAATGGTGGGCGGGATTTGGCTGAATTTATTAAATGGTGCCGCAGCAAGGACGCTGTTACAATTGTTGACAGCCACACTTTAACAAGCAACCCTCACGAGCTCATTGAGACAGGCAAGGCGGTAGAGCAATACTGGCTCTTGGGACCGCTTTTGCCTGAAGTTGATATGTTCTTTACCTCCTGTGATGAAGCCAAGCTGGTTGAAAACACGCTTGCCCCGGGACGAGCGTGGAACAAGTTTGGAGAACACGAAAACAATCTGCACCCTCTTGAATTTTTGACCGAAAGGTTCTGGCAAAAAGAGAACAGAACAAAGCTGTTCGGCGTTACAGTCAGCAACGGTGCCTACGAAAAGCACATTTGCCCCGATGCGCCTGTCAGCGGCCCGAACAAAATCGAATCCCGGTTCATAGCAGGAGAGGTAGTTGACCTCGTTGGGGCAGGAGACTCGTTCAGGGCAGGGCTTATTACATACATTGCCCGTAACCTGGATGAGTTCAGGAACGGCTCTATGAACTTTGCCGAAGCGGTACAGATGGGCAATCTGTTCGCGTCACTTTATATCAAAGCCCCGCTCGATGATAGATACGGCGGAATCAGGCCCTATGATAAAATGCTAAAGGTAGTCCGCAGCGGCGTAGCTTATCAAAGTTTCGACACATTGCAAAAGGCTTTGAGTTAACCCCGTTAGAAGAAGTTTGCGCCGGTGTTTTACGCCGTAAGATTGGGTCGTATCATACGATGTTACTTCTAACAGCGTATGAACAGAGCCGCGACCGTAAGGGAGCGGTAAATAAAAAGCGTATGAACAGAGCCGCGACCGTAAGGGAGCGGAGAGAAAGGAAACGCAAATGGCCACAAAGGACCCTGAATTTCACTGGCAGAACAAAGTTATAAATTATGCCCAGGTCGGAGGTATTGAGACCTCTGTTCTGGACAACGGCCTGGGTAAAGGAACACGAATCGCCTGGGTGAACACCGGCTCCGGTCTTCGATATAAGGTGGTTATCGATAGGGGCCTGGACATCGCCGACGCCTTTTATAACCAATACAGTCTTGCCTGGCTTAGCCACGCCGGCGTAACTCGTCCCCGGTCCGACGCCAACCGGGGACTGGAGTGGCTCTGGTCTTTCGCCGGTGGCTTATTGACGACCTGCGGCCTGACTCATGTCGGCGGGCCTGAAACGGACGAGTTCGGTGAGCGCGGCTTACACGGACGGGTCAGCAATATCCCGGGCCAGACCGAATCAATCGTGCAGCCGGACCCAATAGCGGCAAAGCTAAAAATGAGTATAACGGCGGTTATGAAAGAGTCTCGCGTATTCGGGCCGAACCTGGAGCTGAAACGCACCATATCAAGCACCATCGGCGAGCCGGCCATTAGAATTCACGACGTCGTGACCAATCTCGGCAATACGCCAACGCCTCATATGCTCTTATATCACTGCAACTACGGTTGGCCGTTGGTTGATGAAGGCACGGATATTATATGGAAAGGAAAATGCGTCTCTCGCGGTTTGGATATGGATAATGCCATATTCAACAGCAGACACGATTTCCGAAAATGCCAGAAGCCCCGCAACAGTCACAGAGGCGGCGGAGAAGCCTGCGGTTTTATTGACGTAGCGCCCGACAAAAAGGGTGTTTGCACCGTCGGTCTTTATAATCGGCGGCTCGGCCTTGCGCTTGTTTTGAAATATAAGAAGAAGCAATTACCCTGGCTAAGTAATTGGCAGCACTGGGGTCCCGGCGAATATGTTACGGCACTGGAACCGGGAACCAATCCGCCAATCGGCCAGAGTAAAGCCAGAAAACAGAAGGAACTAATTCACATCGCTCCGGGAAAGAGCAAAACTTATGACCTGAAAATGACGGTTTTAACCAACGAAAGACAAATCAAGCGTTTTCTAAAAACTGTATGAACAGAGAAAATGTATGAACAGAGAAAGTGTATGAACAGAATCGCGACCGTAAGGGAGCGGTAAATAAAAAGTGTATGAACAGAGTCGCGACCGTAAGGGAGCGTTTTTTAGAAAATGGCAGAGCATATATTTACCGGTTTTGGATTCGGGCCAATCCAGGGCGGGCTGTTCGTCAAGGAAGCATTTCAAAGCGGCAATTTTACGCGGATAGTTGCAGCCGAGATTGACGCCGAGTTAGTTGACGCAGTCAGGGCCAACAACGGAAGTTATTATGTCAACGTAGCCAGAGCCGACGGCATCGAGGTGTTAAAGATTGACAATGTTGAACTGCTTGACCCCAACGTCGCAGGAGACAAACAAATTATTCTTGAGGTTTTAGCCGAATCCACGGAAATAACTACCTGCCTGCCCTCCGTTGATTTCTACGAATCGGATGGAACCGGTAGTGTCGCCTCATTGATAGCAGAGGGTTTAAAGAACAGCAAGGCGAATGCAACGATAATTTATAGCGCGGAAAACAACAACCACGCAGCAGAGATACTGGAAAAAGCCGTTGCCAAAAAAATTGGTGCCCCGCTACAAAAAAGGGTGCAGTTTCTGAACACGGTAATCGGAAAAATGAGCAGGGTCGTTACCGACCCGTCTGAAATCGAAGCACGATGCGAATCCGGCAAAATGCCGGACCGAGGTCTGCGAAAACAGGGAGGTTTTCGCTCGGAAATCACAGAGCTGAAACTAAAACCCATAGCACCGGGTATCAAACGCGCCTTTCTGGTAGAAGAGTTCAATCGAATACTGGTAAGTCGAACGCAGATTTCTGATTTCAAACCCGGCATTGAAGTGTTTATTGAAAAGGACGACCTATTGGCCTTCGAGGAGGCAAAACTGTACGGCCACAACGCCATACATTCCCTGCTCGGCTTTCTCGGCGCTGTCAGGGGCTATACCAGGATGACCGAGTTGAAAGCAGACCAGGCCGTTATGCAAATCGCCCGATTGGCTTTTTTAGAAGAGTGCGGCGCGGCACTTATAAAGAAGTATGCTCACCTGAGAGATGAGCTTTTTACCGAAGCAGGTTTTAGAAACTATGCCGAGAACCTGCTTGAACGAATGACCAACCCATATCTGGCGGATACGGTTGCAAGGGCCGGTCGTGATGTGGTGCGCAAACTCGGCGTCAACGATAGGATATTTGGAACTATGAGACTGGCGTTGGAATACAGCATCGAGCCGAATAATATGGCGTTAGGAGCAATGGCCGGCATCGCCGTGCTGCTGGACAAGGCCGAAGAAAACAATCTGCCCGGCAATTTGCGCTTTGGCAATTGGTGTAAATTAGATGATGCCAAAATCGAAAAGATTATCAATTGGCTCTGGAAGGGCCAAAAAAGTAAGTACTCTCAGCAGCTTATTAAGTATGTCCGGAACGCCAAAAAACATCTAAAAAAACTGACAAGCAATTCACCCGAATTTTAGCCACAGATTGCACAGATTTTTGAGCAATAGATAACCGCCTGTGCAGGCACTGGCTTAGCAAAAAGAAAGAGGGCTGCAAGCATTAAACGCACAGCCCTTCAATCCAGTGTTAGGATTGTAGTCAATCAATCTTGATTCAGGTCCCTTATTCAATAGCTCTTCTCAACCACTCCATAATAGGTCGCCAGGAAGCAATTTTATCTACTAAAGCTTGGAGCCCTTGGATTTGCTGTTGCAACTCTTCTATTTGAGATTGCATTGCTGCAACTTGGTCTTGTAGGTCCTGGTTGTTTCGGTTGATGATTCTAACAGTATCGGTTGCTGTGGCCCAATAGTTATCCGTAACGGTCAACTCGATAACCTCCTCTGCCCGGCCCAACGCCCGCGTCTGATAGTTGGGATCATCACCTGAATAGATAACCACATCATCAGGAAGCCTCTTCCATATATATTGGATTATTTCACCGTCAGGGTCATAAGAGGCACTACCATCCAGAGTAATCTCCTCATTGGCACTTGCAATGATATCATCTCCGGCATCCGCTATGGGAGGCTCATTTTCAACTGGAGTCCATGCGTATAAAACAACGTTGTCAATGTAACCCTCTGCGGTGGCACGCGGAGCATAGGTCTCACCAAGAACACTCATGTATAACCGGCCCAGATTGGAAAAGCCTCCCACGCCCGTTAGCATCTGAGTTCCTACAACTGAGTCGTCTGACACCCGCCTTACTGTTAAGTTCAGCGTACCGGCTGCTGCCTCATAAACTCCTTCGTTGTGGTACCACACACCGAGCCCAAATGGAGCGGGCTGATCTCCGCCAGGATGGTACCAGCCGGCAGCGTCGTCGCGGTAGACAAGAGACGCAGTATGCCCTTGGTCAACGTGATGGTACGATATCGACCAGTGGGGACCATCGTTGCGTAACATGCCCCTCATATCCTCTCCGCCCAGAACCATCTGCGAGTAACCAGCCCAGTCACAGCGCGTCAACTTGATGTCATATTCCAACTTGTAGGAGGCACCATTCACGTATGGGACCTCGCAATACGTATACTGGTCCTGTCCATGTGTCATCCTGAAATGATAGGTCCCATCGCCAGAGTTCCAGTAGCAGTCCGCCGGAGAATTACTAATCCAGGCGGGATCGGAAGAAAAATCTGTTTGGTAAACTACCTGCCAAGTATCTGCTACGGCTGTTCCGATCTCGCTCAATATCAGCTCACACACACAAATGATTAAACATAACCTTTTCATTTTTTTCTCCTTTCGAATTTGAATTTTTTCTTTTTTGAACTCAAATCATCAACAACGAAAAAAACAAATCTCTAATATCATAGGCAGTCCTCCTTTCCTTTCGCGGCGCAATAAAAAGGGCACCGCTACATCGTGTCCAGTCAAGGCCCGCCAGAGCCCGCAAGGAACACGCAAGCGATGCCCCTGTTGCCAGGGGCACCGACTCTTGTGCATCTCCTTGCATACAAAACTGGCGGTTTTGACTGAAACGCTAAAAGTTCAGTGCAACAATTATTTACTTGTCAAAGGCCGAGACAGCTTGGCTCCTAAAATCCTATAATATCGCAGGATAAAGAACAAGCAAGCAAAAAACAAAAAAATTGGCCTCCAAGACCACGAAGACGCAAAGAAAACAAGCAATAATGAATATTGAACAAGGAATTTCGAATTGGTGACCAAAAAAAGTGCTTTTTTGGTCATTTTTTTGTTAAAAAAGTTGGATTTTCATTGAACATTTAGATGGAGTTTGGTATAATACAAACCACCATAGAAATGGCAGGTATATAGCGGAGACCCGCACGAATAGGGCCAGCAGGTCCAAGTCAAATTTAATCATTCGTAAAGGTGTTTCGTATATGTTCTATCCGCTATACGCCATACGCTATATGAGGGCTACACGCCATACGCTGTACGCTATACAAGCGACGAGCGACGAATTTGCCTCTACATCTGTCGAGAGCGCTCTACAAATCAGCTCTTTTTTAACAAACAAAGCCAATTTCCGGGATGACCAAATGAACGTATGTCCTGATATAACAAGGGATTATGAAAATATTGCCAATTGCAAACTGTGTAAAAACAAACCCAATTCAAAGCCAATCAAACCCAATTCAAAGCCAATCAAAGCCAAAACAAACCCAATACAAACCCAAAACGAACCCAATCAAACCCAATTTCAAAGGCAAAAATCGAGCTGGAGCGGGAATGACAGAATCGAGCAATCGGCAATACCACACAATAGTGTATCCAATATTTGTAGATTGACAGCGATGTTGATTCGGCTTACAATGCTGCCGAACAGGTTTGGAAAGGGTTTATTTTAGAAAGGGTTTATTATGGAATTTGAGCAGAACAATAATTTATCAGAACCAACGAGACCGTCCGCCACGGGTGGATCAGAGCCAATACCCGGCGTCGGGCAAAGCGGGCCGCCGGTAAAAACGCCAAAGAAAGGAAGCGGCTGGAGAATCTTCTGGGGCATTATTTTAGCGCTGTCGGTTTTGGCAAATATCGCACTATTTATGATACTAATGGGCGTAATTGCGGTCTTTGCAACGGGACAAAGAGGTCTTCTTACCGAAGAAGTTATACGAAAGGGGCCGAGAAAAAATAAAATTGCCGTAATCAGGGTGGAAGGCATAATACACGGCGAACAAGCTAAAGATGTGTACAGGCAGCTAAATGCGGCCCGGCAGGATAAGCGGGTAAAGGGATTGATTATTCGCGTAAATTCACCGGGCGGAACGATCTCAGGCAGCGACCAAATCTACAATGAGATATTAAAATATCGGAACAAAGAAGGTAAGCCGGTTGTTGCGTTTATGCAGGGCGTTGCTGCTTCGGGTGGCTATTACACGTCCGTTGCGTGCGAGAAAATCATAGCTGAACCAACCACGATTACCGGCTCGGTCGGTGTGATATTTGCACATTTTGGTTTCCATGAATTGCTGAAAGACAAGCTTGGCATTCAGCCGGTCATTATCACGTCGGGCCCGAAAAAAGACTGGCCCAGTCTGTTCCAGCCATTTACAGAAGAACAACGAGAATATATACAAGAGAAGCTAATCAGCCCCGCGTATAACAGATTTGTGCAGGTTGTTGCCGAAGGAAGAAAGAGTTCACTGACGGAAGCAGAGGTCAGGCGGCTGGCTGACGGCAGTATTTTTGGTGCCCAGGAAGCACGCGACGAAAAGCTGATAGACGATATTGGCTATCTGGACGACGCAATAGAGCTGGTTAAGTCGATGGCGAAGATTGACAAGGCCCAGGTTGTGGAATATCGCAAGCCGTTCTCTTTGGCCGGCTTTTTAAGCTACCGCAAGCCAAACTTCTTAAAAATCGACAGAACTACGCTGTACGAGCTTAGCACCCCACAGATATTGTATCTTTGGAGTGCATATTAACAGCCGGCAGTAGCGGAAAAAATTGGGCGATGTTAAAAAGTGGGCTGGTAACGATTTCGCTTGACAAAAAACAGCCTTCAAGCAATATTCCCCCTTTACAATGTAAGGGTTCCCATTTTGCGACTTATTGCAGTCCGTCACTGGCGGACAAACGCATCTCTTTTCTGCGTTTGGGAACCCGCAAAATGGAGTCCCAAGGAACCATTGCAATGATACGCCTTATTGAAGACAATTACGAATCGCTCAAGCACCTTTGCGAGCAGTATCATGTCCAGCGGTTTGAGATATTCGGCTCAGCTCTGACCGGCGAGGGATTCGACCCGGAAAATAGTGACTTGGATTTCCTGGTGGAATTTCTGCCTCTCAAACCGGGTGAACATGCCGATGCTTATTTTGGCCTGCTTGAGGCATTACAGGATTTGTTCCATCGCCACATTGATCTGGTGATGCCTCGTGCTATAAAGAACCCGTATTTTCTCGAATCTATCAATAAGTGCCGTGAGGTAATCTATGCAGATTGAATCAAAAAAGCTTTTGGAAGACATTCGTCAGGCTGCGGCAAAAATCCTCGAATTCAGCTTGGGTAAAACGCTTAATGATTATACAAATGACGCGCTGCTGCACAGCGGTGTCGAACGACAATTTGAAATTATTGGCGAGGCTTTGAACCGCTTATCCAAAGCCAACCCTGATTTGACCAGCCAAATCCACCATTACCAGCGTATCATATCTTTCCGTAATGTTCTCATTCACGGTTATGATATTGTGGAAGATCCTATTGCTTGGGATGTGGTGATAAAAGATTTGCCTGTCCTTCACGAACAAGTTCAGAAGTTACTCAACGAAAAAAACAGTCACTAACCGGCAGACATAGCGTTGTTTTCCCCCCGGAATCTTCAATGCAACATTGTCGGCTTATCTACTTGAGCGCTTACAAGCTGGCCAGCCCGGAAAATCTGGAGCAGGTGGGGATAATTGTTCGAAAAGGGCTGATGCTTTGTTTGTGGTGTTTTTGTAATGGGCGATGCAGGATTCGAACCTGCGACCTCGGAGCATCTGCTGATAATCCACTCGGTCACGGGCCATCAATTGGAATGGTGCAGTCCCGTGAGGGACCCCCAAGCGGGTCTGCCATATCCTTCATGTACTTCTGATACAAGTCCAGGATTTCCCGGTCCGAGATGGCTTTAGTAACGACGAACCGCGTGTGAGCCCTTGCCGTCTGTCCGGCCTTCACATCACAACCAAAGAGTGACAAATACAGGGAATAGTGACCTTCCCCTTGGTAAGGTGTCGCTATCGCGAAACAATCGTCCAACGGGGCCATCAAGACCACTGTCGGACCTGCTTTTGCGCTGCGCCGCAGACCAATGGGCATTCCAATATGGGGCATGATTGTCCATTTGACAGGACTTGGCTCTTTCTGCCATCGACCATCGTGAACAACTTGCAGGACCTCCTGGTCTCGCGGAAACATCTGCCAGTCCCCAAAGGACTTCCTGGCCATCAGGAAACCTGGCTTGCACCGCCCCTCGGAGGGGCTGGGCTTGCCTTCCGCCTCAGGATTGGCGCCGACGTACACATAAGGCGATGGAAAAGTCTCGTGAAAATACGATGCCAGAAAGACTTCAAACTTGCTTAAGTCTTTCCGTGGCTTAACAATCGTCTCAAGGTCGAGCGTCGAGCTTCCCCTCCAGCGGTAGATAGCGACCATCTCAAAAGGCCGGCCTTTTCCTTCAGGCCAGGTGACCTGAACGGCCCCGTCGGACAACAGTTTGGATGTACTGGGCCAGTTCCATGCCGCAGACCCGTACCTCTTGTTTGTTGTGAAAACCCGATAGTAACTAAGAATGCCAAATCCCCCATCCAGCCTGACCCCGGAGGGAACGTGCACTACTGACGACAGACTCGGTGATTGCCCTCCCTGCCGTAGTCTTCCGCGAAGAATACCCGTGTCGAATGCATATTCACCGTTCCCCTGCTTGTTGCTGGCAGGGGTGAACACGAGTTTGGCCGACTTTTGGGTGCCCGTCCAGCCCATCCGATGGGCGGGGCCCGTATCTACAGATCGCGCCACCCGGAAACCTATGAAGTCCATTTCGGGCAGCCACCACTTGCTCTTGGGTATCTGCGGGTCGCCAAAGCGCCACCACTCCTCTTCGAAGACCCTGGCCGCACAGCGCAGCTCCTCTACCGAGCTTCTATGGTCGCCACCGCGAGCCACGTGCACCTCGCCGGCCATTGGGCCTCGTGGGTTGACGGCCGGGCTCTTGTTTGCAGCCGTCCTGTATGCCTCAGGGCTGTAAAAGTCGTGGACCCATTCACAAACATTGCCCGACATATCGTACAGACCCCAGGCATTAGGTTTTTTCCTGGCGACCTCGTGCGTCTCACTATCAGAATTATCTTCATACCAGGCGAAATCTGCAAGCCGGTTTGGGTCATTTCCGAAGCCAAAGACGTTAGTGGTGCCCGCACGGCAGGCGTATTCCCATTCGGCCTCTGTCGGTAGGCGGTATTTCCGGCCGGTCTTTCGCCAAAGCCACCTGCAGAAGGTCATAGCGTTGTGCCAGGTCATCCCGATGGCTGGGTGCTTTTTCCCGTACCCCATCGTCATGTCCCCATAAACGGGCGTAGGGCCGGTAATCGCATCAACGTCGTCTCTGCTTTGCTCCGTGTCCTTTTTCGCTTGCTCCACCGTAACAAAGTCTTTCTTTGCAGTGACCGTCTCTTGATAATAGGCCATAAAAAGCTTAATTGTGGTCTCTGTCGTGCAAAGGTAGAAAGGGTCGAGCTTTACCTTCTGCTGCGGGCCTTCGTCTTTTTTGCGCCCGACTTCACCGGCCGGGCTGCCCATCGTGAAAGTTCCGCCGGGGATAAGCACCATATCCAAACTCAGCTTATCGCCGTTCTCATCTGTAATGGTCTCGGTGTATTTTTTGGGAAGATCGCCCTTTGCGGCAAATGCGCCGGCTGGAGCGAGGGCGGCAATGCAGAACATCAATACAACAATGCAAGCGACGATACGATTTTTACTCATCTTCTTCGGTATCCTCAAAAAAGTATGCCGAAAAGCTCAAATGCCTTTCGGGCAAGAATATTATATACATTTTTTTCAGGGCTGTAAACCCATCCTGAATGGAAATGCCTGAAATTAAGTTGAATAATAAAAAGCATACTTTTCCATAGCATCCATTAGCGTCTTGGCATTCTCAAGGGGTACGCCCGGATATAGTCCGTAAATCATCATCAGGCCTCCCTCTTTGCCGCCTAGTTTTTCGACCTCTTGACGGATAAGTGCATCGATGTCGGCCGGTGTACCTTTGGGAGTGATTTTCTGGCGATCGATGTCAAGGTCAATACAAACCCTGCCTTTAAGCGTTTCCTTTATCCAGTCGATCCCGTTGACCAAATCCTGCAGATTAAGCACCGCCACCGAACCATCGATAAGGCCTTCGGCCAGTGCGTGTATGTGCCCGTCCGAATGCATGTGTATGATGCAACCGGCATCGAGAGGAGGTTTCATCAATCGCTCATAACTGGGTTTAATATATTTGTAAAACATCTCCGGCGAGATGAGCGGCCCATTCTGCATGCCAAGATCCTCGGCATAGGTCATCATGTCAACACCGATATCGAGATAGTTTTTTATAATATCGGCATTGAACCGCTCAACCAGTTTGATCAATTTCCAAAGCCTCGGATCATCGTCAAACATATCTAAGAGCAGATTCTCATATCCGCGAATATCAATGAGTTGAAGGAATGTATGGCCGTGCCTTAATCCGCCGACAGTAAACCAGCCATTTGCTTTTGCCTGAGCGATCTCTATGCGAACCTTTTTCCAGTCAACAGCACCTTTTCCGCTGTCGATTCGAGGGTCCGGGGCGTTGTAATCGTCAAAGCTGTCCCAACTTTCCAGCGGATGCTTTGTGACGGATCCGACGATCCCATCCATGGATGTCTCCCACAGACACCCCCATCCGTCAAGAAACGGTTTGCCGACACGCTCCGGGATGGAATAGTCAAGCTCTACTCGACCTGGACCATTCTGAAAATCAGGAAAAAGCAACTTATGCTCCGCCATCAATTCTTTTAGGGCGTCGGGAGGGTAATGGTTCCAGCAGGACTCATTAATATGAAAGATCATCGGAATATAGTCCGGCCCGTCAAAATGAATGGTTTTTAAGATATTGCTTTTTGTTGTATTCACATTGATAAATTCAGAGTATTGGAAGTTGTACGGGTTTGCCAGTCTCGTAACATTTTTGTGCAGCGAAGAAAACTTCATGTGTCTTGAAAGCGTCGTTTAGATTGCAGTGCGATTCGACATTATTCTGCAGGCACTGAATAAAGTGATCAATCTCGGCCTGGAACGGGTGATGTGTGACGTCTGACGAATCCGGGCAAATGCCCGGTATTTCGCTCCACTGTTTCTGTTCGGGTGATTTCGGAGCAAAGAGTCTGTTATTTTTGACCGTTCCGCGATCACCGAAAATACTCAGCGGAAACGTGTAGGGCTGGATAGCTTCAAAGTTGACGGATACCTTGCCAAGGACGCCGTTTGAAAAACGCACCATTATAACTTCCAGGCCGTCATATTCCATTGGAGGCTGCTCAGACCAGTCGTTAGTAACGGGATTGTACTGGCAGGTTTTGCCCTTTCGTTTGCCGGCGGCATAGGCGAACACTTCAATGGGATCGGCCGCCTTGGTTTCTTCCTTAGCTGCAAACCATCGCAGCGCGTCCACCGCATGGCAACCTGCAACGGCCATGGCACTGTGGGACATATCTATGCGTCGTCCCTGCTCCCAGCCGCCCCACCATTCGCTATTATACGACTGGTAATCGGTCTCCGCGTAAAACAGTTCGCCCAGCATTCCATCGGCAATGAGCCTTTTAATATTTTGAAACAGAGGATTCCAACGAAGAACAAATCCTACCACAGTTTTTACGCCGGCGTTATTAACCGCATCGCGCATCTGATGCAGTTCGTTCAGCGAGTTAGCGGCAGGCTTTTCGATGATCATATGCTTTCCGGCTTCAGCGGCAGCAAGCACGTTTTCGCAGTGAATATGCTGAGGCGTGCATATCGAAATCGCGTCGATTCCGTCGTGTTTCAGGGCATCTTTACCGTTGTCATAAAAAGCAACGTTACTTAGCCCGGCTTCGTCGGCACGCCGGCGAGCATTGTCCAGATTAATGTCACAAATCGCAAGCACCTGCGCGTTGGGGTTGTTCACATACGCAGAGATATGCTGGGTGGAAACCCATCCCGCCCCAATCACCAAAATGCCATATTGTTTTTGAGGCATGAATCCACCTCCTGAAAAATATGTGTATCAAATCCATTACACCTTCCATGGATCTCGCATGTCGTAGCTGAGCAGTTTGTTGGCTTCGTCATCGTTGACGAATTTCTCGTTTTTCGGGTCCCACTGTAGTTTGCGACCCAGTTTCAGGCAGATGCCGCCGATCAGGCAGATACTCGTCGAACGATGCGCTACCTCAATTGGTGTTATCGTCTGCTTACGCGACTTGACGCATTCGATAAAGTTCAGCTCATGTATTTTCGATTCATACAGATGGGTATCGCTGTCTTTTAGCTTGGTGCGAAGGATATTGCGATCGCTGGCGTCGAAATCGTAGCGACAGAAAACCCAGTCCTTACCGTTTTCATGGTGGAACGTTACGCCATGACGGTTCTTGCCGGTATCGGTCATGATGATCTTCCGGCCATCGGCGTAGGTGAATTCCAGATCGTAAGTTAACACCGTATCGAACAAGCCGGATTTAGGAAAAACGCCTTTGCCTTCGACCGTCACCGGACCGGTGTCTTCGGTTCCCAATCCCCATTGCGCCAGGTCAATGTCATGGACGCCGTACCCGGCTACCCACCCAGCCAAGGAGAAGCGACTGATGAAGTACCATCCGCGCAAACCCTTGCCGGTGATGATTGGGCGATAGCCCATCGGCTGCACTGGTCCCTGCCACAGGTCCCAATTGAGCCATTCGGGCACCGGCTGCACCGGGTGATCGCCGGTGGCGCGACCGCGGGGCGAGCCGATGACCACTTTGGTCACATTACCCAAGTACCCGTTGCGAACCAGTTCGCAAACCTTGCGGGTGTGGATACTTGAACGCAGTTGGGTGCCATGCTGGAATATGCGTTTGTGTTTATGGACGGCATTGACCAGGGCACGGCCCTCGGCGATTGTATTGCTCAGCGGTTTTTCGCAGTAAACATCTTTGCCGGCCTTGACAGCGGCGATGGAAATCGGTACATGCCAGTGGTCGGGCGTACCGACCAGCACGGCATCGACATCCTGGCAGGCCAGCAGTTCGCGGAAATCTTCATAGCAACGTTCTTTGGCCACCTTGGCGACTTTGGCGGTACTCTCAAGATTCAGGCGATTGACATCGCATAACGCCACGACTTTGGCCTGTGTGTGGTTCATAAACGTTTTCATGCCGCGATTGGCTTTGCCGCCGGTGCCGATTACGGCGAGGTTGATCCGTTCGGA
>JAUVYQ010000216.1 GCA_030603035.1 Phycisphaerae bacterium
GCTCGTTTATGAGGGTCTCTTCGTAAAGGAGTACGAGCCACCTAGAGAGACCTGGCCGGTGATTGTTTGCAATACGGTCGATGAAGATGTGATCCCGATGTGTCGGGATTTGGGGGTTGTTGTCGTGGCGAATTTGTAAAAATTCAAAAAATCGTCTCAAATTGAAAAACCGCACACACATCACTACGCCCGTGTAGAAGCTCCGTTATGTGTGTGCTCAATTCGTGACCTTAGGAAAGCAAGGGCTGGCGCTTTTGCTTGATGCCCTTTGCATTAGTGTCCAAGCCTGGTGGGGAGGGTCGCATTAGCCTGGAAGGCTTGGGGATTTATTTTATACACATTTTGGAATAATCAAGAAAAATCTTTTCGGAGACGTCAGCGTGGGAAGCTGACGCCCTTACTGGCAAAGGACTTATGAACGAAAAAAAAATCTTAGTTTATATAAATGCGCTTGACATAAGGACTTAGCGATATCGGCGTTTGTTCGAGCGCATACGAAAATATTATAAGTGCTACTGGACAACGGCGCCGGAGTGGTTCCTAATAAAGGATTTGACACTTTTTTACGAGAATGTGTTTGACCACACGGCCGTAAGACTTTTTCCTGAAAACAGTTGACGACGGCCGCCATCCCCTGCATAATCAATATCGTAAATATTTAAATTTGAGCTGACTATGACAGAGAGTTATTTTATTTCAAAGGTCTATCGGCAGTGCCACTCACTTGTGATTGTACTGCCGCAGCCGGTGTGCGTAGCGTTGGGCATTAGGAAAAGTGACCATGTAGTATTCACCTGGCTAAATTCAGAAGGCCGTTTCAAGGTCTCGAAATTCAAGCTGGAAGGAAGAAAAGATGTCGGAGATACTGAGCATAGCGATAGTGAAGATCGAAGTCGGGAAACACAGGCAGAGGACGGACAGCGAAGATGAAGAAATACAGGAGCTCGCAGCAAGCATCAAAAGAATCGGTGTCATCGAGCCTATCATTGTGGTGCCAAAAGATGATCGTTTTTTGCTTGTGGCCGGACACAGGCGTCTTGCTGCGGCTCAGGCTGCTGGCCATGCGGAGATACCTGCGATCATCAGAGGCGGCAATGAGGCGACAAATGCGGAGGTGAGGTTTGCGGAGAACTTTTTCAGGCGTGACTTGTCTGCGGTTGAACAAGCTGCTGCGATTCGGGGCTGCATCGATGACAAGGTTCTGACCATCGAGGAACTAGCAAAAGGGCTGCACAGATCTGAACAGTGGATATGTGAGCAAGCAAAAATGACAACCTGGCCGGATGAGGTCCTTCAAGCGATCCATTTCAAATATATTTCGGTAGCGGCGGCAAGAAACCTTGCGGCGATATCGGATCCGGTGTATCGAGCGTATCTATTGAAGAATGCAGTTGAGAACGGAGTCACGGCCCGGGTAACGGCCGCCTGGCTGCAAGCATACCAGTTGTCTCGGCCCCCGGAGCAAGCACTGGCAGCGCAGCCTTTGGCTGGGCCTGTACCTGCAGCAGCGGTCGTGCCAGAGTCGTTGTGCATATTTTGTACACAAATGAAGCGATGTGATGCACTCAACTACATGCCGGTTTGTGGTCAATGCCTGGCCGATTTTCAGCAGGCCAGGCGGAAAGTAGATCAACCAGTACCTGGAGGTTAGAACATGGATTTGAAGGAGACAGTCGAAAAAGTAAATAGTCAAGCGTTCGAAGCACTAGCCGCATTTCATGCCGGACACCCTGAGAAGATCGGAGTGTGTTACGTTGATATCATGTCGATGATACGAAACGCATTTGTTGAACACAAAGAGCTCGTACAGGAGGTCTGCGAAGCGGCTACCACTGAGTTGACGGAAGATGCTTACCAGGAAAAGCTGAAAGAGGCGACGGCTGAGCCGGCGAAGCCGGCACAGACTCCGGGAGCTCGGGCCGCACAGGCATCTGGGGGTTAGCTGACTGAGCCGAAGCCCTCACAATAGCATCGCGTTTGTCTTCCTCGTTGTGGTGAATGTAGACCTGGGTGCTCGAAAGATATTTGTGTCCAAGCAGAAGTTGGACCATGCTTGTGTTGGTGATACGAATTAGCCTCGAAGCGAACGTGTGACGTAATATGTGGGGGTGGATTGGACGTCCCAAAGCCTTCCAGCCTGATGCACGAATAATCCTCTCGATTTGGCGGGTAGTGATTTTGCCCTTTTCGGTTTTAAATGCAAACCAATCCTGCCCCGGGTTCATCCATTCATAAGCGTTTTCGGAAGTTGCGAATGCAGAGAGTGACTCCGCCAGGCGGGGTGATACCGGGATGTTGTGCTCGACTTTGTTTTTGGTCATGTGCGGCTTGATACGGATAGATGTCACGGGTGATTTGTTAAAAAAGAGATCGCTAAAACGCAGGGACACGACTTCACCGACTCGAAGACCGGCTTCGAGCATGAGCAAGGCCATGCAGTGGTTACGGATGGCCTTGCGTTCTTTGCTGTGAGTGCTCTTACAATTTAGCAAGGTGTCAAGCACTTTATCGCATTCGGCGGTTTCAAGGGTGGGCGGTGCATCGGTTCGCATGGTTAAGTTCCTGAAAATCGGATTGCCAAAATTAAAAGATAGACGAGCACGGATATTAAAGTACAAAAAACACAGAAGATGCAAAGAGGAAGCAAGGGATGTGGACACCGGCTACGGTTGAAACGTGCTGCACTGGCAGCGATCTCTTTGAGGACGTCATTGTAAGCGTCTGAACGTAGGCCGAAATTATTGCAGGCATCGGTTAGCTTGATGGTTAGATCATACATTTCCTGGAGGTACTCGGTATCGGTCATGGTTCATCCTTCTGTGCAGGTTCCCTGCCCTGGTACGCAATCAAGCTCATATCATCGAGTTGCTGCATAGCTTCGTCTGTGTGGTTAGATATCCCAATCAAGTCACCGGCAGCAGGTTCGAATTTTCCAGCCTGGGCGTGGACCAAAGATTGCTCAGCGAGATATATAATCCGTTTCATGTGTTCTGTAAAGTTCATGTTCTAATCTCCACCAGCTGGTCGTGCGGCAAAATCGGTTACGTTCTGCAGGTGCTCGATGTGTCTTCGAAGAGCGAATAGCTTAGATTGCATTTCATCGAGCACGAGGTGTGCCTTAGGATATTCCCTGGCGTCAACGTGGTAGACAACGTCGCCAGTAAGTTCCTCGATGCGCCGTGTGTGGTTCGTCAATGTCACGGTATCTCCTTAAAACGTAA
>JAUVYQ010000191.1 GCA_030603035.1 Phycisphaerae bacterium
CTTAAAGTCAAAAGACAGGAACTCGTGGAGCTAGGGATTGAACAGCAAATCTCAGGATACAGCTACCAGAAAGACGACGCCGTTTATCTGGAAGAGGACAGCGACGGCCCCAAATTTGCAGACGCCTGGGAAAAGAAGCACGGAATTGAATTTGAGGACGCGATACCTTCTAACAATGTTCACATCTCAGACCGCGCCAGCAGGATTAGAACTTATCAACCCTTCAAACCCTCGCAACTAACGAAGGAGCAAAAATGAGCCATAAAATCATCATCATAGCCAAAGTGAAAGACGACGCAGATTATGAAGTGATCAAGGACAACCTCGCTGACTTCCAGGAAGTCATTGACGTTATCCGAATCATACCAGAGCGAAAGGAGGAAAAGACTTGAAAAGAAAAGACTACGAACTAATCGGAAAAGTAATATCCGGCCTCAGAGGCGAAGTAAAAAACACGCAGTGCCCCGTCAAGGTGCTAGTGTGGGGAAACTTTGCACCCGCCCTTGAAGCAGCCAACGCCAACTTTGACGCCGACCAATTCAGGACCTCTTGTCACATTGATTGAGGACTTTTTGCCCTTGCCCTGGCCGCCCAGGGTAAGAGCAAGGAGCACCGATCATATAAACGAAAGGAGCAAAAGACCGTGAAAGCCAATTCCTACATCAGGGAAGTAGAAGTCACATTCAAGACCAAGCCGAAGAAAGAAGAGCAAATCAAAATCACCAGCGCACGAACCGCCGTTAATCTCTTCAGAGATCTACAGAAAGAGACCCAGGAGAAAATCATCTGCCTGCACCTGGACACCCGAAACACCGTGACCTGTTTCCAAATCGTGTTTATCGGAACATCAACTAGCGCCATCACCGACCCGAAGGCAATCCTGCGAACCGCGCTACTCACCAACGCTTGCGCGATTATTCTAATCCACAACCACCCAAGCGGAGATCCTTCACCCTCAGCGGAGGACATCAGCGCAAAAATAATTCTCTCCACCGCCTGCAAACACCTAAACATCCACCTGCTTGACTTCATCATCATCGGAGACAACGGCAAATACTTTTCTTGCGCAGACAAAGGAATCTTAAAAAAGGAGCAAAAACGATGACCACAGAGAACCAAGAACTACGAGACCGAGTCAAGAACGCCGTAAAAGACTTAGGCTTTGATACCGTTGACCTCTACATCCGCAGAGCCAGAGACGGCGTTTATATGTCCCGCTCAGGACTCCACCGGGCATGGGCCAATACCGGACAAACGGAAACTCAAATCTCTCTCTATTTAGAGAGAGCGCACGCCTGGACTACCAGAGCCATGAACGAACTCAAGGCTTTCGCGCGGGAACTCAAGCGCCAAAGAAAGGAGCAGCGACCTTGAACCTCTTTGACGTGAAACCTACCCGGCAAATGGACATCTACAACCAGCAATTAGCTAAATTCAGACGGGCCGGAGCGACCGAATCTCTGGCCCGTCAATTTGCCGCGCGAAGCACAAAGCATATTCTGAATTCCAACCCCCGCGCTCGCGCTAATCACACCCAACTTTGCTGGCACTTTCAGTCAGATCTTCCAGGTCAAAAATATCTTTTCGACAAAAAGGGAGACGCCACCATTTTATCAATGGATCCTACAACAAAAAATGGGACAGATCCCCACAAGGAGCAAAAACGATGAAAGAACACTTTTTCACTCTCGAAATTACAGGCTTTGGGCCTGTCAAAGTCATAGTCAGGACCGCCAGCGGCCGAGTCAAAACTCACGCCGAAGGCTTTGGCTTCCGTGAGCACGGCGTCCTCAACGAATCAACCGGCGAACTCATCACCAACGGCAACGACATCACCACAAATTACCTGGCTGTTGCTTCAGAACTCGCACTCAAGCGCCTGGGCTACAACGTCAAGGTATCAAAAACTTCCCCCTGTGACCGCGCAATCAAAATTCTAAAAGGAGGCAACTGAGATGAGAACTTACAAACAAGGTTACGACTGGGCCACGACTCTCACCACCTTGATCGACGTTGACATTATTCCTAAAAAAGTGGCCATTGACATCTCAGAACTTTCAGCCGATAACAAACACTTCAAGCAAGGAATGATTGACTCCTGCAACGACTGGCGACATAAAATGAGAATTTATGAAAAGGAGCAAAAACGATGAACGACTGTCAATGCAAATGCCACAAATTAACACCCCTTCACCGCGCCAACTCCTGCCTTCAGTGTTTTCTAAACCGCTGTAATCTCTCTGACAAAATTCCTCTATACGAATATATTCAACAAAGGAGAACCAAAAGATGATTAAAGCGCACCTATCTACCGCACACAGAGAAGTAATCGAAGGTTTAATGATTAAATTCTTTCAAGTGGGAGAACAAGGCTTGCTAGAAACTCTAACAGCCTATTTACAAAATATCCGCAAATACTATCACATGGAGAAAAAGACATGAGAACAAAAGACTGTGAACCACTGGCCAAAGCAATATCGGGAATCATCAACACCGATGAGCGCCGAATCGTCAAAGCCGCCGTTATCCGACTTCTTCAACCGGATAATCCTCTGTTCGACCCAGACGTTTTCGCCAAACACGTGGAGGACCTCCACAAAGAAACCGAGACCTCACACTTCAAAATGGTAAATCAGGCCGACCCCAACGTGGAGCAATTACTTCTCGCTACCAACGTAAAGGACGCTGCCCTCGAAGCCCTGGAATCTCTGGCCTGGGGAATCTGCAACCACGACGGAGACGTAAGAGAGTGTTCAGACTGTGGGAATCTCTTTGACCCTGAAGAGACAGCTGACCCGCAAAACGCCTGCTGCCAGGAGTGCATTGACTCAAGAAACTAAAAGGAGCAAAGACAGATGAAAGCATTAACTTTCTACCTAATCCGCCACACCCTGCAATGTTTGAAACGAGCAGGGTTCGACTGGCGACCAAAAAGAGAAATGATAAAACGCTCGATCGCCAAAGATCTCGGCAAAATCAATGATATTCTTGCCGACGGCCTGGACGTGGGAACGATAATTAAACACACGATACCTGTAAAACTACTGCATCACCCGGAACACGGCTGGTGTTTCGACGGCGGCAAATCATACGGACTCTACCGGGTCCTCAGCAATCTATGAGAAAGGAGCACCGCAAATGAACCTCCGGGCAAAAATCGCGCGGATCGCGCAACTACTCACTCTTGAAATCAACCGCGCCGACCGAGAAATCACCGATTATTGGCGCAACTTCTTCAACAAGGAGCAGGACAAATGAACCCCTGTATAAACTGCCCTCTGGACTCTCAAGGCTGTCACGAGTGCGGATTTGCCGACGCCGAATGCGCAGCCTGGGCAACGTGGAAAACCAGCCTACTTATTTTCAAAGCAGAGGCAAAATTAAACTCAAAGGAGCAAACAAGATGAGAGAACTAAAGCTAGACAGCATCGAAGAGAAGTATAACCAGGTTAAGGCGTTCATGGGAACGCTGGGAAAAATCAGCCGAGACTTTAACACCGAGCAGGGGATCACCGAGGACTACTCCGGGCCCTTCAACCAACGCTACGACTTGGAGAGGTTAGTCGCGGAAATAAGGAAAAACCTCATCCACTTTCTAGTCGGACAGCTCAATACCGAGCTCTGCCCCAACGTGACGATCAGCGAGGAGGACATTGAGAAATTAATGAGCGAGAAATTCGGCGAGCTCGGCTTCAGTGCTCACTTTATCCATCACCACATCCAGGCCAATTTTGTCACCCGCTCGGCTGCCCTGAGCCACGAGGAAATACTTACCAAAGCCAGGCACCTTGTCCCTTCTCGCTGGGACAACCACGAACAGAGAAAATCTACCCTTGACGAGCTCGTCAAAGGCCGAAAACTCGTCCTCACCGCTTACATCGAAAGCTGTTACCCCAACTCACGCGACGGTTTGACCGCCCTAGAAAAGCTTGCTAAAATTGTCCTGGACCTCGAAGATCCCACGACGGTAACTGGCGATAAGATCTCAACTACCCACAACTGCTCGTACCAAAATAGGGAGGACGAATATTATCGAACTCACG
>JAUVYQ010000285.1 GCA_030603035.1 Phycisphaerae bacterium
TTGAAAAGGCGTTGGAGAATGCGATCCACAGTCTGTATGAACATGCTCTAAAAACAGAGAACGACATCGACAACATTTTTGTCGAACTGTTGGCAGATCTTCTGGACATCGAACTGTAGGCCATGGCAATAGCACTACACGAAATGCTCGAATCCCTTTTTGGGATTAAGAGCTTTCCGAAAGAACAGCCGTACCTGGATCCACATGTAGCGAACAGAGCAGTTCAACAGTTCTTGCCGTACAATCCGCAGCGCGTGTCGTTCATAGTAATCAACCTATCCGAGAATGTAGTGTATATCGCTCCGAGCAATCGGGTAGGGATTGCACACGGTATTCGATTGGCTCCGCAAGGTGGGTCTGCTTCCCTTACATGGGACAGGGATTTCGAACTATGCTCGCATGATTGGTATTGTATGGCCACGGTCGATGCAAGCGCTTTTTACGTGTTGGAGAATGTAGCACAATAATATGGAAATCAACAACCCACAATCCTTTGATCATATCATCGGTATTAACGGTGAGATATTGCAACCCAAGGTGGTAGCTCTGGGTGATCTCGAACATACAAAGATAGTGGAAGATCCTATAATATGGCGTAAAACCACAGCAGACGAGTTTCATGCGCCCGCCGCAGTATTAAGTGACGTGGGGGTTGCCTTACAAGTCAAGAATGTAGCATACGGCGATCTTGATCCAGCAAAAATAGGTCCATACTCTATATTTATATACCAGCCGGATTTAGATCTGTATTATCTACCTTCGGCCCTTTTATTAGAGTCTGGAAGTATCATGCGCTGCAAGGTTATCGAGATCGGCCCCTGGGATATGGATACAGATATTTTTGTAGATGTCGCACATGGATTGGCTCAAGATCAGATTCGGTCTATATCTGTAGTTATAATAGATGATGATTCTGTACAATATCAGCCGTTAACGAAAGGTGTAGATGCTGTGACTAATACACAACAAGGCTTTGTATCAAGATGGACCGCTACCCACATTCACATAATGCGATTGACCGGAGGGGACTTTGATTCTATATACTATGAAGACGGCATCATGAACCGTGGCTATGTCACGATCTGGTATACGGACTAATCATGCCGGAAGAACTGATCGACATAATCCGCCGTCTTCGTAACAAGGGACTCACTGCAATCCAAGTACAGAAATGGTTACGCGACAATAATTACGCTATACCATGGGTTGAAACACGAAAGGTATATCTACAAGCCGGGAGGTAGAAAATGAGCGATCCTGTATTGCAAAGTATTGCAGACGATCTTAAAAACGTAGATACCGAAATTGAACGTGCACGTACGCTTATCGCCGTTGCCGAGGAAGCCGGTGAAGATGTTGGCAAGCTAAAAGCCGAACTGCGCGTTGCCGAGTCACGAAAGAACAAGTGGACCCGGGCGCTCGAATTGCGCGGTGTGCGACCGTCCGGGTAACTGAACCATGACAGCCGACGAATACTCTGCTCTGCTAAATGAGTTTAGTAACGTTATCACACAGATTAATTACGCTGTTGACAATATCGGGTTCAAAGTATCGACCGAAGCTAATCGAATAATTGGCTCTGTGGGCCAAAAGATTACTGAAGTAATTGCCGAAGTACGAGGAATAGTCGATGTAATAGAGGGACTTGTCGGTTAACTATGGGATTCAATCAAAGGAGTGATCGACGCTGCCGTATGTTGGATTGCAGATTTATATGAACGTATAGCTGAAGCGCTTGAACGTATCGTGCAAGAGATTGCAGACTGGATTGCCAATTTGGTATTCACCGTGTTCGACGCAATCAAAGACGTAGCAAACAAAATATACGCCGGAATTATGGCTGCGATAGAATGGATTGGCGAGCAGGCCCGGGCGATCAT
>JAUVYQ010000390.1 GCA_030603035.1 Phycisphaerae bacterium
GACTTTCTCCTGGGCCTGCTTCCAGCTCGAGGTCTGTATTCCCAAGCTGTGTTTTAATTGCGAACGGTTGTTTTAGTGCCATCAGTCCCCCTTTTCTCCGGCAATCATTTTCAGTATGCGCCAAAGCACTTGAAATAAACCGTTAGCCTTGACCTGCGGAATAAGCGATAACGCTTCTGATACTGCTAATAGAGCGCCGATAATTATAGTGATAGTGTTAATCTCCACAAGACCACCTCCCCGATTACTTCAATTTTTCAGCGATCAATGCGTCCACAATCGCTTTGACTCGACCTAAGTTCCTGGGGTCCCGTCGTGGAAATCTCGGTCCAAGCTCGGCGCGCTCGATGGCCGCATGAAAAGGTGCAAAGCCCTTTTCATAGTCGTTTTCGGCCAACATAACGCCTTCCGCAAATCGACCGGGCCCTTTCTCCAGGGCCGCGCCTTTCCATTTTCCTGTCCCTGCAGCGCGCACGCCCTTGGCAAACAGGTCTTTAGCTGCCGCTTGATCGATACCCATTTTCCAATTTTGCTTGGCCGCTTCGGTTTCGTCCGCCCAATCCCGCTTCGGGTTTGCGACTCCAAGTTTATAATCCTCCGTCCTCATCGGAGTAACACGCGCCCATTTTTCCCTAACCGCTGACAACGCTTTAATCTCTGCCATAATGTAGCCTCCCTTGTTAAAGTCTCCAGTTTTCGGCCAAAATCGGCCATTTCCTGCTAAATATGCCGATTTTTACCCCCTGTCAACAGGAAAAGCACTTTTCTTAACACGGAGCGGTAGCGATTGTGTTCAGTCTTTTGCGCTGGGAAGCGCTGTCAACACGGAGCGGTAGCGATTGTGTTCAATCTTTTGCGCCTGGGCGCTGTCAACACGGAGCGGTAGCGATTGTGTTCAGTCTTTTGCGCTGGGAAGCGCTGTCAACACAGAGCGGTAGCGATTGTGTTCAATCTTTTGCGCTGGTAAGCGCTGCCAACACGGAGCGGTAGCGATTGTGTTCAATCTTTTGCGCCTGGGCGCTGCCAACACGGAGCGGTAGCGATGTTCTGTACGGAGCGATAGCGATGTACTGTACGGAGCGGTAGCGATGTTCTTGCCGCCCTGGGGCGGCTG
>JAUVYQ010000050.1 GCA_030603035.1 Phycisphaerae bacterium
ACCCAATTCAAAGCCAATTTCCGAAAAGCCAGAATGAACGTAAACTTATATGTTATAAAGGAATATGAAAATGAACCGCGATTTCAGACTCCGGGAAAACAAACCCAATCAAACCCAATCCCCCCTCACGATTCAACAACAATTATTTCCACGGTTTTCTCTAAATGCTCCCTGATAAAGATTTTAATCCGCCTCCAAATCGGCTATAATACAATTGTTTCTGTGGTTCTTCCAGAGTTGAATTATGAAGCCCGTTTTGGACAAACTAACCGATGCAGAACTTCTCGACCGCTACGCGGCCGGCGAGGAAACCGCATTCCGTGAAATCGTAAATCGTTATAAGAACGGCCTTTATACGTTCTTAAGGCAGTTCCTCAACCGCCGGGATATGGTCGAAGACGTCTTTCAGGAGACCTTCTTGCAGTTATTTACCAGCAGGGACAGCTTCGATGCCAGCCGGCCTTTGCACCCCTGGCTGTTCACTATAGCCGCCAATAAAGCCAGGGACGCCCTTCGCAAATACCAGCGAACAGCCGCCATCCCAATAGGCACTATCGCTGACTCGCAGGATTTGTCGTTCGATGACGTCCTGAACACCCTTAGTTCTGACAGAACAACGCCTTACGAAAAACTGGAAAAGAGCGAAACCGCCTCGCGAGTAGGACAGATTATAGCGAATATGCCGGAAAATCTGCGGGAAATATTAATTTTGGCCTATTTTAACAAATTTTCTTACAAACAAATGGCCCAGATTTTAAGTATACCTATCGGGACGGTTAAAAGCAGACTGCACACAGCCGTCGGTCGTTTTGCCAAAGACTGGAAAGCGTCGGTCGGGAGCGAAAAAACTAAATGACCTTACTAAACAATCAGCAAAAACAACTGTTATTTGATTACTGTATAGGTTTAACATCCGAAGAAGAAACCGCCAAAGCCGAGGCGTTGATATCCTCCAACGAAGAAGCGGCCGAAATTCACTCAACGCTCAAAGCCGCTCTTGCACCACTTGATAGTCTGGAGCCCGAAACCTGCCCGGATGACCTGGCAGAGGGCACGATTTGGCGACTTAACAATTTTGCACGTTCAAGCCAACTTCAGCTCCAGCAGTTACTTGCCACCGAACAGTCCAGAAAAGTTACCGCTAAGAGTCGGTTCTGGCGTAACTTAGGCGAAATGGCAGCGACAGCGGCAGTGATTCTGGGTATTGCGGGGGTTCTGTTTCCACCTTTGAACTTAGCCCGTCAAAAATCCTGGCAGGCCCGCTGCCGGACGCAAATGGGCAGTATCTTTCAGGGAATGAGCAATTATATTTCCGACTACGACGGTCAACTGCCCGCTGTTGCAACCACAACGGGTGCACCCTGGTGGAAAGTGGCCGACCAGGGCAAAGAGAACCACTCCAATACCCGCCATATATGGCTTCTGGTAAAACGCCGCTATGTCGCTCCAGCCGACTTTGTGTGTCCCGGCAGAAGGCAGGGCAGAGCACTTCAATTCGACCCGTCAAAAGCGAAGAACTGTAACGATTTTCCCGCCAGAAGGTACATAACCTATAGCTTCCCAATAAGGTGCCCTAAACCCCAAAAAGGACACACGCGCATCTCGAAAGTTTTAATGGCAGATTTGAATCCGCTTTTTGAAAGATTGCCCAGGGACTATTCCAACTCATTTAAGCTGGAGTTGAGCGAGGCCTTAAAAACTCTTAACAGCAGCAATCACGGGCGGCGAGGCCAAAACGTTTTGTCCGGCGACGGCGGTGTCAAATTCCTGAGAGTGCGTCATATCGGCATTGAACAGGATGATATATACACCCTGCAGGGCATTCGTATCTATCAAGGTATCGAAGTGCCCTTGCGCGAAGCTGACATTCTTTGTGCCCCATAATGTTTCGTATCCCGCATTTCGTATCTCGAAAATTAGCCACGGATTTCAAGATTGCGCATTTTTTGGCTTTGTAGCTCATTGAAATTGAAAAATGTGCGCAACAAATTGCCTCCTGCACTGTGCATAAGGCCGTCCAAAATAATTTGTCTAACTAAAGCTTTCACACAATCATAGGCATCACCTTCTTTCTATGTCTTGAATAGTTTATGCTCTTTGTTAAAGGTTGCTATTAACTTTAATTGTTGGCGTTCAAACGTGGCTTTTGGAGGTTGAAAAAATTTTCGGAAACGCCCTAAATTTTGTTGCATTTAATACCATAATCTGGTAGGTTAGTCTTGGAATCAATCGTTAGGAGGATTGTCAAATGAGAAAAAGACTTCTGATTGGTATTTTCATTCTACAGGCTACTGCTGCTTTTTCTGAGGGCACCATTCGTTATGTGCCTAGTCAGTATGACACCATTCAAGATGCGATTAACGCCTGTGTTGACGGCGACGAAGTCGTTATTGCCACCGGTAGATATAGAGGAGCGGGCAATCATGATCTTAATTTCGGAGGAAGGGCGATCACAGTGCGGAGCGCAGACCCGAACGATCCTAATATTGTAGCGGCAACGATCGTTGACCCCAATGGCACGCAAGCAGAACCACATCGTGGTTTCAAGTTCCACAGTGGTGAAGGGTCAGGTTCTGTTGTCTGGGGTGTCACAATCACTAATGGATACGGACCTGAAGAAGAAATACTGCCCATTCTTATAGTATCTGCTGGTGGCGCGATTTTCTGCGACGGTTCAGCCCCTAAAATCAAAAGTTGTATCATTACCGATAACTTCGCTGGGTGGGGCGGCGGGATCTGCTGCACGTGGTACAGCAGCCCGACGATAAGCAACTGCAAGATCAGCGGCAATACAGCAGATAGAGGTGGTGCTATCGACTGTCATTTTAGTAGCAACCCGACGATTAGCAACTGCAAGATCACCGGCAATACAACGGGCTGGAGGGGGGGCGGGATTTTCCTTGCTAATGATAGCAATCCGACGATTATTAACTGTACGATCAGCGATAACCAAACAAATGAGATGGGCGGCGGGATCTGCTGCACGCAGTATAGCAGGCCCACGATCAGGAACTGCACGATCAGCGGCAACTCGGCACACTCGGGCGGCGGGATCATGAGCGGTGCGAATGGCTCCAATGCGACAATCAGCAACTGCATTCTATGGGGCGACACAGGCGTGGTTGGGGCGGAGATTGCCTTGAGAGGTACATCAACGGTTACTATATCATACAGTGATGTTGAAGGCGGCCGGGCCGGGGTAGGTCTTCTTGGATCAGGGAACACGCTGAACTGGGGAATCGGCAATATGGATGTTAATCCGAACTTTGTGGACCCCGACAATCCGAATCCAAGCGAGCGGGACTATCATCTGCTGCCGAGTTCGCCGTGCATTAACGCGGGTGATCCGGGCGGAGATTACAGCAGGCAGACGGATATCGACGGTGAGCCGCGTGTGTTCAGTTGCACGGTAGATATAGGCAGCGACGAGGTGGCGGAAGAAGGGCCAGATTGCAATGGCAATGGGATTCCCGATAATTGCGATATAGCCAATGGTACCAGCCGCGACTGCAACCTCAACCGGGTACCCGATGAGTGTGATATAGCCAATGGCACCAGCAAGGACTGCAACGGCAACGGGATACCCGATGAGTGTGACATAGCTAGGGGGACCAGCAAAGACTGCAATGGCAACGGGATACCAGACGAGTGCGACATAGCTGAGGGCACGAGTCAGGATCTAAACTATAACGGGATACCAGATGAGTGCGAACCAAACTGGATCTGCTATGTGGATGATGATGGACCGGGCGACCCAGCCCCGGGCGATCCGGGCACCAGCGACCCCAACGAGAACGGAAGCATCGAACATCCGTTTGACTCGATACAAGAGGCAATTGATGCTACAGTACGTGGTGATACAATAATTATTGTTCTCGACGGTACTTACACTAGTGAGGGTAATCGTGATATTGATTTCAAGGGAAAAGCAATAACGCTGCGGAGTCAAAACGGGCCGGCGAATTGCATCATCGACTGCGAAGGAACCGAGTCAGAGAACCACCGGGGATTTTATTTCTATAACAATGAAGATGCCAATTCTGCGGTGGAGGGCTTCACCATAACCAATGCTTATGTTTCTGGAAGCTATTTAGAAGGTTGCGGGGGCGGGATTTGTTGTTACGGAACCAGTCCGACGATCAGCAATTGCATGGTCAGTCAGAACACCGCAAGCTTTGCCGGCGCGGGGATCTACTGTGAAGATAATAGCAGCCCAACAATTACCAATTGCACCCTTAGCAGCAATACGGGACGGTATGGTGGAGGGATCGCTTGTCGTTTTGGTAGCAACGCGACGATCAGAAACTGCACGGTCAGCGGGAACACGACGAGCCTTCATGGTAGCGGGATATATTGCTGGGATAGCAGTCCGACGGTCTGGAACTGCACAATCAGCGGTAATACAGCAAATTCCGGCGGAGGCATCCATTGTGACGATGGCAATCCGACAGTGAATAACTGCATTCTGTGGGACAACACGGCCGTTGTTGGAGAGGAGATTAGCGTCAGGGGAGTATCAACGCTTACGATATCATACAGCGATGTTCAAGGTGGCCGGGCAAAGGTATATGTCAGATCAGACAGCACGCTGAACTGGGGAATTGGCAATATGGATGTTGATCCGAACTTTGTGGATCCCGACAATCCGAATCTGAGTGAGCGAGACTATCATCTGCTTCCGGGTTCACCGTGCATTAACGCGGGTGATCCGAACGGGGACTACACCGGCCAAACGGACATCGATGGCGACCCGCGTGTGATTGCCAGCCGGGTGGATATTGGCAGCGACGAGGTGCTGGCCGAACGAGATGATGATGTCGATGCGGGCGAGACGGTGATACTGAACCCGGGCGCAGGCGGGGCTGACCCGAACACCAAGGCGCTGGTGGTCTTTGAAAATGTGTCCGGGCCGAATCACGCAGTGATAGAGGTTACCGAGGTGAGGACGAACCTACATCCAGATGGGCTTTTCCGTGCACTGGGCAGAACGTTGCGAATCGATACATCACTGGCGGATGGCGAGTTCTTTATGACGGTGTCGATTCCATTTGACGTGAACGACCTCACACGTGAGGAACCATTCGGGGTGGACCTTATGTACTGGGACGAGGTGCCGGGAAAGTGGCAGCACGCGGTCAAGGCCAACACCGACCTCCACCAATCGAATCCCAAGAAGAACCGCTGGCAGGAAGAATACCCGCCGACATCGGCACCAACCCTTGAAGACTTGAAAGCCAGAGGTATAGGGGCCAATGGGGTCTTTTGGAACAGCCAGACGCAGCAGGGTTTTGTATGGGCCAATGTCGACCATACGACCGACTTTGAGGGATTGGCTCACAACGTCGCCGACTTTGAGCCGGATGGCGATGTGGATTGGGCAGACTTTGCGTGGTTTGCACCGAACTGGATGGATACCGGCTGCGGTGTATGTGGCGGCGCTGACTTAACCGGCGATGGGAATGTGAAACTGGATGATTTGCGGGAGTTTGCCGGAAATTGGCTTGCAGGTATTGAATAGAAATTATAGGTCAGGCATTGGCAATTGACTATTTACTATTGACGATTTACGATTGAGGGTTGAGATTCTTCGCTGCGCTCAGAATGACAATTTTTAGAATAGATTCCTCTGCTACGCTCGGAATGACCCCATTAGAGCAGACGACACTCTAAGCAATGGGGCAAGTCAGGGGTTAGCGGGTTATATTTGCAAGGCAGATTTGGGCGTTTGTTTTTAGGCGGTCAAGGCCTAAACGTTTAATTGGGGAATCGGCGAAGTCGGCATCGAAGTTATAGGGCAGGCACGCGGGCCTGCCCCTACTTAAAGCCAAAATCTCGTGCAGGTCAAGTCTCCCTCTGTCACTATAGAATTTGAACTGCTTATTTTTGCATACCGGTGCATCTTCTTGATAGGGACACGCGAGGACACCTACGAACCTGACCATGGGGCTGGACAAACGCCCAGCGACCGAAAGGCAAACTTGCATCTCAGAAGGACTTATCAGATGATGAAAGGACCATGAAAAAAACGGTAAAAATAATTGTCGTCACAGGCCTTTAATTGACGCCGGACAAAGCTTCGAATAATATTGCTGCGATAATGTGTTTTAGAGGCAATATTCGAGTTTTTCAGTGATATTGGAAGGAAACCTGGCGAAGACACGACCGGGATAATTTGCATTTTCAAAACAGATTTGGTATACTAACGAAAAGGAGGGTCAGCTGCGTAGCTGAGCAGCCCTATAATCGGAGATGTCGACGAGGATGCAGAAGGTCTCAATAAACAACATAGAACGGGAAAAGTTGATGATCCTACTCGGTGTTGTTGGGGCGGTGCTGATTGTAAGCGGGGCGCATGCAGCTGTCAACTGGACCGCCTATAATGACTGCCATACGAATCCACTGGGTTTTACACATGATAATGTCACAAGATGGACTATATACACTGGTAACACCAATAACTATACCGGGCTGCTGAAGGATTTTGAAACCGGCAGCAGCTATGCTATGCCCGTGGTGACCTTTACTATGGTAGGTACCTTAGGTAGCAGCAGCGGCGGCAGTACTGCCGCTAACCCTGACCCGAATACCGATGCGTACGAGATTTTCGACGGCAAAGTGGACTTTTTCGGAAATATAGTTGATTCCGAGTCTGCGCCCGACTGGGCGCAAGAGATAACGTTTACCGGCCTGGATCCAAACATGACATACACGTTCGTCGGAACCGCCATACGAGCGAAGCATTATCCATCCCGCGAAACACTCGTTACCATATTGGGTCATGTATATGCCAATAACAACAGTAGTGAAGATCTCGTAACTACCAGGGACACTACAATCTTTCAACCAGGAGATAACAGTAGTCCCGGCTATGTAGTTCGCTGGGACGATATCTCGCCCGGTGCTGATGGAAGTTTCACAATCAGGTCAGAAGACGCTCCAGATGGTGAATATAAATCCTATCCCATAAACGGGTTTATGTTGCAGAAATTCGACCCGTCAGGAAATCGGCCACCAACTGTAGATGCAGGTAGTGACCATGTTTTGGTCTGGCCAGAACACACTGTCCCGCTTGATGCGACTGTAACGGATGACGGGTTGGGAGAACCGAACGGGTTTTTAGCGTTGGAATGGTCCAAGATAACCGGCCCAGGTGAGGTGTCATTCGATCCGAATGTGTTCGTCGAAGACCCCTGTGTGACGTTTTTGACGATCGGATATTATGAGTTAATGCTATCAGCCACCGACGGTGAACTTGAAGCCAGTGACACAGCGGCCATAACAATCAATGAGCCTAACCACAGCCCATACCCACCAATTTTAATCGGCCCTGCGGATGGGGAACCAAACGTTTCACTCTCACCGCTATTGGAGGTAATGGTAAGCGACCCTGATGAGGACATTATGGATATTACTTTCTACGGTCGGCGTATTCCTGGAACCGAAGATTCTTTCACTGTAATTGTGATTCCTGACACACAGTGTTACTCAGATGCCTACCCAGAAATCTTCACTGTACAGACATCCTGGATTGCAAATGAAGTGAACGATGGATCCCGTAATATAGTTTTCGTGACTCACGTAGGCGATATCGTTGAGCATCCTGATAGTGTTGTCGAATGGGACAGGGCAAGAGAGAGTATGAGTGTGCTGGACCCGGCGTTACTGAATCCTGGGGACCCTTGTTTACCAGAGCCCGTGGTTCCTTACGCTGTAATACCGGGTAACCATGACCAGCCTACTGTTCTCTATAACCAATACTTTCCCTACACACGCTACGAAGGCGTTTTACCCTGGTATGGTGGCCATTATGGCAACAAAAATGACAGCAGTTACCAGCTCTTCAGGGCAGGAGGTGAAGATTATATAATTCTCCACATCGAATTCTGCCCTAAGACTGATCCCGACGGCAATGATGTTCTTGATTGGGGAAATTTCGTACTGCAAGAATATGCTGATAGGAAGGCTATTATCGTTACCCACGGGTTTATCAACGAATTCGGAGGACGTACCGTCTCATTCTGCAGTGATACCCAATATATCTGGGATGCGCTTGTTGTGCCTAATGACAACGTGTGGTTTGTGCTCTGCGGGCACAACGGCTCAGTCGGGGAGGCTTTAAGGACCGATATCGTAAACGGCCATCCCGTTTATCAACTTTTATCGTGTTACCAGCGCCGGTCCAATGGTGGAAATGGGTGGTTACGAATAATGCGTTTTGTGCCTGAAGAAGACAGAGTTTATATTGAGACATATTCTCCGTGGTTAGATCAATACGAGACCGATGAGAACAGCCAGTTTGATCTTGATTTTCCAATGGGAGATGTATTTGCAATCATCGACAGCGTCAATGATGTACCTAATGGCACGAATGCCTCTGTAGAGTGGCTATGTCTTTCGCCGTATACGGAATACGAATGGTACGTCACAATAACTGATGCTACAGAGAGGACAACCGTCGGACCAGTGTGGCGTTTTACGACTGGCCCAGCGCTTGAACCAAGCAGCCCGGACCCGTGCTCTGGGGCTGGGCAAGTGGATATCAATACCATCCTTACCTGGATTCCAGGAGAAGATGCCGTATTCCATGATGTATATTTCGGAATGGATAATCCACCCTCAACACTGATTGCCACCGATCTGGCTGAACCGGTGTGCGACCCAACGCCTCTTGACGGAATGATGCTCAATTCCTGCACTACATATCACTGGCAGGTTGTTGGTAAAACAACCGGTGGCCAGATGCCAGGGCCAGTTTGGCAATTCAAGACTGGATTGGCAGGCGATTTCGACAGCAACAATCACGTCTGTTTCTTAGACTTGCAAGTATTTATATCTCAGTGGCTCGACCTCAATTGTAGCGGTTCGAACTGGTGCGATGGAGCTGACATCAATCGGAACAATGAGGTTAATCTAAAGGACTTTGCCATCTTGTCTCAATATTGGCTACAAAGTTGCGAAGATTGACTATTAGTTGCCGGGAAATCAAGCTTAAATGAGAAATCTCAGTAAAAATGAAACTCAGCAGCGTAGCTGAGTGGTATCAAATGAGGAGTCTCAATTAATAGACTTGTGCGGGTTCTGGAAAAGTCACTCTCTCCTGTTCAGACCTGCACCTCAAATTACTGTGGTGTCTTCAGCTTGGGTTCTGGTCAAACTTCCAGATGCGAATCCACCTGTATTGCTTTGCATCCCACGCCTTCCGGCGTGCTGGAATGAAATATCTGGGCTAATGCTTGGGGTTGGTTACATTGGCAAGGCAGATTTGGGCGTTTCTTTTTAAGCGGTCAAGGCCTAAACGCTTAATTGGAGAATCAACAAATCGGTCATCAAAGTTATAGGGCAGGCACGCAGGCCTGCACTTACTTAGAATCTCGTGCAGGTCAAGTCTCCCTCTGTCACTATAGAATTTGAACTGCTTATTCCTGCATACGGGTGCATCCTGCTGATAGGGACAGGCAAGGACACATTCATCACAGCCGAAGAGGCGGTCGCCAATTTTTTCAGCCAAATCGGGAGGTATCCGGCCTTTGTATTCAATCGTCAAATAGCTGATACACTTATTGGCGTCAAATTGGCCGTCGGCCCTCAAGGCGCCTGTCGGACAGGCATCGATACATTTATTGCAGTTTGAACATTTGGGCGTGGTTGGCTCATCGGTTCGGAGTTTTAAGTCGGTTATTATTTCGCCTAAAAAAATTTGCGGGCCGAGTGTGGGATTGATTAGCATATGATTTTTTCCGATGAAACCCAGGCCGGCCCTGGCGGCCAATGCCCTTTCGACCAATGGTGCCGAGTCAACACAGATTTTGAACTGCAGGCCCTTGCCGGCGATAGAACTGATAAAGTCAGTTAGTTTGCGCAACCGTTTTTTTATGAAAAAGTGATAATCTTCATATTGGGCGTAGTTTGCTACCCTGCCCATCGGGGCGGTTGGTTCCGGTGGCTGTTTCTGTGTTTTTGGCGGTTTGTAGTTTAAGCCGAGACAAACTACGGACTGAGCATTTTTAAGCAGTTTGGCGGGGCTTGTGCGTTTGTCAAGATTCTTCCGCATATAGTCCATTCGGCCTGCGTAGCCAAAGGCCAGCCAATCAGTGAACAATTTGAACTGCTCGTTGTTCAGAGCGGAAGTATCGGTTATGCCGGCCAGGTCGAAACCTAACTCGATTGCCTTGTGCTTTACGTCTTGAGCTAAAGTCATAGCCGTTGATTATACTATTGAAATTTGAAAAACAAACGAAACAAACAATTACTTCAAGCACACGAATAAGGCATTTTTCAACACCCCCAAACAAGTTTGAGGGTGCCACCCAGGTTTCATTAGTAATTCAAAGGTCAATAAATAAGGTGACTTCCTGCAGCGTCTCAGGGCTACTCGACTCTGGTTATCTCAAAAGTTACTGTCCCGCCATCTGTATATGTTACAGGGTCGGGACACTGAATGTAGGCCCTGGTCTTATCGTCCTTGCCCTCCAGGCCCCACTGCGCAGGTCCGGAGACGCGCAGAGCGTTATAATAAGGCATTAAAGAGGCCAGGGCGTGCATGCAAACAGGAATTTCACTGACAAGCTGATAGCCCGCCTTGAGGGTGAAGGAATCGCCCAGCTTATGTGTTGGGCAGTAACCTTTAATCTCTTTTACCGTAACCACTAAATCCATATTACTTAATCTCCCACAATGAAAATTAACCAAGGGGTGCTATATCAGCCGGCTGAACGTAACCCGGTCGAGGAATTATCAGGGTCGCCAATTATAAATGATTCAGTTGGAGGGTAGTATCTGTATTATTTCCAGTTTTCGGCAAATGTTGCGAAATCGAGGAAGTTGACGATGCCGTCACCACCAGCAGGAGCAATATCCACGAGCGGCTCATCTCCGAGCCAATTGCTTGCAAGTGTCCTCAAATCGTCCAAATCGACCGAGCCGTCGCGGTCAAAGTCGCCCGGGATGTGATAATAGTTCAAAGCCGCATAAGCATCGACCAGTCCCCAGCCGTATTCTTCATCCCATCCGTCCGGGCCTAAGTCTCTTGCGGAGTTCTGCAGCGCTTCCCTGACGGCATCCGGGCCGGTGACGCCGGTCGAGATTAACAAGGCAGCTATACCAGTGACGTGAGGCGCTGCTACGGAAGTGCCGGTATAAAACCACCAGCCCCAATCTTTAGGGCTGGAGCCGAAGGTTTGCTGGAGGACGCCGTCGCCGTAGCCGTCGCCATTTTGATCAAGCATCTGAGTTGTACCCTCAATGTATATCTGCCCGCCCGGAGCCGCCAGGTCCAAATAGCTGCCGGTAGTTGAATAGTATGTTATGGCCTGGTCATATCTGGTGGCACCTACTGCGATACAGTACGCATCATAAGCGGCGGGATAAGCGGCCGGCCCACCGGGGCCGTCGTTGCCGGCGGCGCAGACAATTGTAACACCCTGGTCATAAGCATAAGCGATTGCATCTCTTAAAGAGTTGGCATCGTCCGGGCCTGACAGGCTGAGATTTATTACATCGGCACCATTGTCAGCGGCAAAATAGACCCCGTCGGCAACGGTAGTATAGGGAGCTTCACCGCGCCGGCTGAGGACCTTTACGGGCATAATGGAACAATTGAAAGCTGCCCCTGCGACGCCGAGACCGTTGTTTGTACTCTGAGCAATAGTGCCGGTGATATGCGTTCCGTGCCCCTCCTCATCGTTTGGATGCTCGTCGTTGTTGACAAAATCATAGCCGGCTACAAAACGGGTATTGACCAAATCGGGGGCTTGCTGGAAATTTCTAAAATTTTCGTAAGCCACCCCTGTATCCAGCACTGCGATGATGACATTAGGGTCGCCGGTTGTGATGTCCCAGGCCGGCTCGATATTTATTCCGGCGTAAGTTTCATACAGGTGCCACTGCAAGTAATAGTAAGGGTCGTCAGGTTCAAAAAGGGCGTAGGCGTAATAGTTTAATTCGGCATACTCCACATCAAGTTCGCGATTGTAGAGTTCGACCGCTTGCCTGGCAGTTTTGCCGGCAGGGAGCTTTATCCTTTTGAAGCCGGCAAAGGGACTGGTGTACAATACAGAAGTTCCGTGCCGTTGATTTATCCGGTCGATGCGATTTTTAGGGAGGCCGTTTTTGAATTTCACGACGATTTCATTCGGGACCCACTTCGGTCTGCCGGCAGCCCTGAGCCTGACCGGACGAACAGCCAGACCGGCAAAGCCGATTTCGGCAAAGCACAAGAGCAAAAAAGCCGCCAATAGTGTTGTAAGATTTTTTCTCATCGCCCACCTCTTATGTCGGTATATGTTTTCAGTTGTGAACATCCTGACAGTAATTCTACCATATTGGAGCACGCAATTCAAATATAAATTTCAAAACAGATATTTTTAGCACGGTCAAAATGCAGGTTTTCGTCTTGTAAATATAGCTGTAACCCTGTACCATAACGGCAATTTTACAAGGAGCTGCGGCAAATGGCAGAAGAATTAATTGGTATAATAGGCGGCACAGGGCTGGGCGATGCGCTGGTTGAGCATTTAGCTGACGCAGAATTTCACGATATCGAAACGCCGTTCGGCAAGCCGAGCACGGCCATTTGCGTCGGCAGAGTCGGACAAAAGCAAATCGCATTCCTGAATCGCCACGGTAAAGGGCATAAACTTTCTCCGAGCGAGGTCCCGTTTGCAGCCAACATTTTTGCCCTGAAAAAGCTCGGCGTTCATACGTTGATAGGCAGCGGTGCGGTAGGCTCGCTCCGCGAGGAAATCGCTCCCGGCGACCTGGTCATCATTGATGAGTTTATCGATAAGACATTCAGACGGACAAACAGCTTCTTTAGTGGTTTTGCAGCGGTGCACTGCGAAATGGCTGAGCCGGTTTGCGGACGACTTCGAAAAACACTTCTGGATGCAGCTAAAGATATCGATATAAAGACACATCCGAAGGGCACCTACATATGTATGGAAGGACCTCAATTTTCCACGCGGGCTGAATCGCTTATGCACCGGGCGTGGGGCGGTGACTTGATTGGTATGACCGCTATGCCGGAAGCCAAATTGGCCAGAGAGGCACAAATCTGCTACGCAATGATTGCATTAGCCAGTGATTATGACTGCTGGCGCCCCCACGAGCCGGAAGAAGACAGGCAAACACTTCTAAAAGAGATTATTTCAAATTTGCAAACGGCAACAAACAATTGTCTGGAACTTATAAAGGCCGTTTTGACAAGCGAGCGTGAACTTGTTTACGAGGACTGCCGGTGCAGAAAGAGTCTCGATTTGGCCGTGTGGACGGACCAGGGCCAAATTGACCCGGCTGATAAAGAAAATTTGAAGGTGCTTTTCGAATAGCCCGAAAATTTCAAAATTTTTTGCTGACATCAATACATTCTCAAACGCAGTATTTACTCACATAATTTAACCGTCCGCCTGAAAGCAAGATTTCCCTGTCCCTGTCGGAAAGGAGCAGCTTGCCGATAAATTCAAACGAGCCGGTCTTATTGATAATCTTAACTTTGTCACTGCCCTTTATTGCTTCGAGCAGATTGTCGATATGCAATCGGTCGTCGGGTTTGATTTTGTCGTAGTCAGCCGGCTCGGCAAATTCTATCGGAACAATGCAGAAGTTAATCAAGTTGGCTTTGTGGATTCGCTCAATACCTTTCGCGACCACCGCCCGCACTCCCAGGTACATCGGGCAAAGTGCAGCGTGCTCTCTCGACGAGCCCTGGCCGTAGCTCTCACCTGCCACAATTACACCGGCGATACCTTTCTCCTTTAGCTCAAGGGCGCGCCGGGCAAATGTGGGCCTGCCCTCTTCGTTGAAACAATTAAAGACGACCTTTGCATACTCCGGGACATTCGAGCGTAGTTTCAGGAAGGCCCCGGCCGGCATAATATGGTCGGTGGTTATCTTATCGCCGCATTTAATCAGGACCGTGCCCTGTAATTTTTGCGGCAGCGGCGGCGGTGCTTCGGGCACCACAATCGTAGGGGCGCGCAGAACCTCTGCTTTTGCCGCCTCTTCTTCGCTCAAAGGCGGCTCTATCATACTGTCATTGATGACGAATTTATCCGGCAGTTCGATTTTCGGGTATTCTATTGCGAAAATTTCAGGCAAATCGCGCGGGTCGGTAATTCGCCCGGTCAGAGCCGAAGCAACCGCTGTCTCGGGACTGACCAGATAGACCCGGTCGCCTCTTGTTCCGCTTCGGCCGGGAAAGTTCCGGTTGAACGTCCGCAGACTTACCACTCCATCACCCGGCGAAAAGCCCAGGCCGATGCACGGACCGCAGCCCGATTCGAGAATCCTGGCACCGGCTGAAATCATATCCGCCAGTGCCCCGTTTTCTGCCAGCATATTCAAGACTTCTCTACTGCCCGGAGCGACCGCAAATTCGACCATATCATTTATACGCCTGCCCTTCAAAACCTTTGCAACCATCATCAAATCCGTAAAGCTCGAATTTGTGCAGCTGCCTATTACGACCTGCCCTGTTTGAATGCCGGCGATTTCCCTGACGGTTTTGACATTGTCCGGCGAAGACGGACAGGCCGCCATCGGCTCAAGCTCAGCCAGATTTATTTCGATGATACGGTCATATTCGGCATCCGCATCGGCTGCCAACGGCTGATAGTCTTTTTCCCGGTTCTGGGCGGCGAGGAATTTTCTGGTTTGTTCATCGCCGGCGAAGATACTCGTTGTTACGCCTAATTCCGCTCCCATATTGGTAATCGTCGCACGCTGCGGCACAGTCAGTGTTGAGGCGCCTTCGCCGAAATATTCAACCGCCCAGCCCACATTACCTTTTGTCGTAAGGATGCCGAGCAGTTTAAGGATAACATCCTTGGCTGCGACCCAGTCGCCCAACTGTCCGGTAAGTTTGACACCGAGCACCTTCGGACAGGTCAGGTAGAATGGCCCTGCCGCCATAGCCACTGCCACATCCAGTCCGCCGGCCCCGATGGCAAGGGCCGCGATCGCACCACAGGTCGGCGTATGTGAATCGCTGCCCAGAAGTGTCGTTCCGGGCTTGCCGAACCGCTCCAGATGGACCTGATGGCAGATACCGTTGCCCGCCAGCGAATGATAAACCCCCGATTTGGCGGCTATCGTTTGCAGATATAAATGGTCGTTATGGTTCTCCGGCCCGAACCCGGCTATATTATGGTCAATATAGCTGACCGAAAGCTGCGTTTTGACTCTGCTTGTCCCGTTAGAAATCTTCGGTTCTTCTATGATATTGGGCATTGCAGAATTTCTAACGGGGCCCGCCCCCATTGATTCAAACAGCAAAAATGCCGTTGTCCCGGTGGCATCCTGCGTAAGTGTCTGGTCAATCCGAATGCCAATGGGCTGGCCGGCGGCGATTTTGCCGTCAACCAGATGCCCGGCAAGTATCTTATAGACAAGCGTCTGCCCCAATTTTACGCTCCCTTGAGAATTGATTACTGATTATTTTCTATTGATTATTTTTTATTTTTTGCCACAAAGACGCCAGGACACGAAGATTTAACTATATATTTTTTTATTTTAAATTTTTCTTCGTGACTTTCCATTCACCGCAGCAGAGCTACTGCGAAGGACGAACATGTCTTCGTAGCTAATTCTTTTTCCAATTATCAATAATCAATTATCAATAATCAATAAAAAAGGCGGCCTTGTGTGATTGAGCACAAGGCCGCTTGTAAACAACCGAATAAAAAACCATGTTGCGTAAGCTCACCGCACGCTTCCGTTGGTGCTTCCGTTGGTGCTTCCGTTGGTGCTTACGGTGGTTCCGCCGCCTGCGCCTGGTTCTCCTTCATTGACCAGCACTGAATCTGCTTTGTGCAGCGGGACAGTACCACCAAGCTCACCGTTAAGTATAGCTATATTGCCTTCCTCTCTACCAACGCCTCCTGTATTTGCCCAAGGGGTGTAAATGTTATCATCCATAACGCCGCAAAAACATCTTTTTTCATAGGCCACGTGGCTGTCCAGAAACAATACGTTTTGTCCCTCGCCTCCGTGAGCAAGTGCGTTTCCCCTTTTCGCCTCATCTACTGTGCCGTTCCAGGGGTCTACGTCTGGTTTGAACCACGCCAGCTCTCCTGCGAGTGCGGCAGGGTCTAACCATGGATTCCGGTCGGCCGCCATCGCCATACCTGGTTGGCTTGATGCGACGTTCAGAGCAAAGGCGCTGTTGTAAGCCGAATGATAGGAGTAGCTGCAATACTGTATTGGCTCATCGAGGAAATCGAAACAGTCAACAAGCTCTAACGGCTCCGTGTTCCCGGGAGGACGCATCGTACCGGGCGGAATTTTAAACTCTGTGGTGTCGGTACCCCTGCAGACAAATTGCTTCGGCCCCACCTCGGTATACTTTATCAGAAGATAGAGGCTGGA
>JAUVYQ010000357.1 GCA_030603035.1 Phycisphaerae bacterium
CAGCCGCAATAGATAGCCGTCCTGGGGCAGGCGCCGGGTGCGAAAAGTTTTCCTGTTCGCTCCTGTTTGACGGCCATTCCTGTTCGCAATCTTGTAAACATCGCCAAGTCCCGCAAAGATTGGTCAAAATAACCGTGCGAATAAGGTTTTTTGTCATCTGCAATACCCCGCGAATCGATATAAGCAACACCCCTTAACCCTGTTTCCTCTGCCGCTATTGCTTTATCGACAAGTGCTTTGACTATTTTTTTGTCCGGCCCATCAAGCCGGCATACCATAAGCGCCTTAAAACTCAGACCCAGCACGCTATTTTTTAGCATATTCGGCTGCCATCGATACAGCTCATAGTCACCGAACAACACCATTGACAATTCACTATCCACGCTGGCTCCTGTTTCTTTGCCAACGATACGGTCAATTTGAGATTGCAACTGCGCCAGTTTGCGACTGTTTTTCTTCTTCTGCTTAGCCGACTTGGCCGAACCTTTCTGCTCTAACTGTTCAATCTTGCTTTTTTCCTGCTCAGCCAATTCTCTTAATTGTTTCAGTTTGCCCTCCTGGTCTTTTAACGGCCCTCGCCCTCCTACCTTTATCGGCACGCCGTAAGTCGTCAGCAGACATCTGATTTTACCGGCGAATTTAGCGCTCGATAATTTCCTGCGAATCGGCTCAGCAAGCCGTTTTTCATAATCGTCTCTGTCAATTGTATCACCAAGACTCATCCCTAAAGGTAAGGCAAGAATATTGCCCACCGGCACTCCTCGCTTTGCGCAATAGTATTGAGCGGTCCGCACAGATGCCGCGACATCGCTGTTTGCTATTACCAGAACCTCGTCAGGCTCTAACGCAAACCCCGCCACAGAACACATCAAAACCACCAATACTCCGGTTTTGATAACCTTTGCCCCACACATCCGAATTTTCCAAATAATAAACCCCCGCTATACCGGGGGGTATCCAAATCACTCAAAACTAAAAAACCAAAATCAAAAACTCCGACTCTATTTCAGCTCGCACAGTCTTTGCGGCAAATTGATTGGGCAATCCTCTACCGCTTCATCATAATCGTCAAACCAGCAAGCGCTCGGATTACTCTTGAAAGCCATAAAACGCCCGCTATCCTCATCCTTGGCTGCCCGATGATACTTAAAATAGACCACTTCTTCCGTCTTGCCGACGATTTCTATTTTGCCGCTCGAATGTGACATCGCATATCGCGCCCGCTTTGCCAGTCCGGACACCCGTGCTTTGGCCTGCTCTATAATCTCATACCCCTGTTCAATCGGCACCGTATA
>JAUVYQ010000025.1 GCA_030603035.1 Phycisphaerae bacterium
CGAAATCCTGCAAATTCTCAGCATTGTACTTTTCGAGAAAGTTCCTATTACACAAGTACTTACGAAAAACGTCTTGCAAAACGAAATTGTTCAGTTTCATAACCAATTGTTATTATTCAACTTATAATGGGACAGTAGTGACAACATCTCAATTCTAATTAGCTCACAATCATAGGCATCACCTCCTTTCTTCCTTGGTGAATACTTTTATTTACAATCAACTGTGTTAATCATGAGGTTATCGTGGAAAAAAGCGTCCACCACGGCTGTAATATCCAATTCGGTCATTTCACTGGCTAAACTACTTATAGGGATCACTCCGCCTACAACTGTAAGCCCTTTCCGTTGAGCAAGTCTTTCTGCTTGTTCTCCTTCTTGAAAACCGCTTCCCTCTGCTCTGGTGTGAGCATGACTGGCGCCTCTACTTTCAGTAGCTCCCCACCATCAGCGGCAAACTCTCTGCAACGTCTCTCGTATTCCTTGACAAATGCTTTTCTCACAAGTTCGAAACTCAATGGCTCAGGCTGATGGTTTCTTTCATCGTCCATCAGGAACGGCTTGCCCGCATTTTCCGGCGCATAATCAGCTTTCTCGGTTCCCCCCATATAACCGTATTCACTGCGGTAGCCGATAAGAATATCCTGAAAGGTATTCGAATGAATTGCCGGCTTCATGGTCCACTCCAACGACAAAGTTGTTGCATCCGGACTGAAATAAAGCGCCCCGTTCCTTTTTCGAATATCACCCTTGTCTGTCTTGAAGCTCTTGAGGTCCACGAAGTACGGTATCCTGAAAACTAGGTGTCTGGGCGGATGGTGAAAATCGGCCTTTATCTTGATCCTTGCTCCTTGTTCCGTAAATTCCAGACTGCTGGATACCTGCCCCATCTCTGTGGGCGCGTTGCTGATTTCGACCTTTTCTCCAGCCCTGACCCATGCCGGGGAAAGCAATGAGAACAGGTAGAGATCCCGCTGGTCCTCATGAAGGCCGACTTCGCCGCCATACTCCACAAGCATCATGTTACGGATGAACAGGGCTGTCTTCGCGGCTGCCCAGGCATGCGGGGGCGGACAGCGGTAAAGGGTCCGGGTCCATGGCACGACCAGGTTCTCAAAACCTTCATGGGTAGAACCGTTATGCAGCAAAACATGATACAGGTCCAGGAGGGCATGTTTCTGATCTCCAATCAACAGGTACTGATTGGCCTGGTTTAATGTGACATACTGATGGATGTGCATGCCGTTGCGGTAAGTCATACATCCTTCACGGTACTTGCGCGTGCGAATCGTTTTCAGTGTCGCGGCTACTCGATCGTCCACGGGTTCCAGTACTTCACAGGGATAGACTAACAGATTGTTCTCCCAGTCCTGGCCAGAATATATGTTGGGTCCCTTACGTCCCTGGACCCTCCCCGCAGTCCATTCATACAAGCCCGGTCCGATGTAACCCTCTTTCCTGAATGTCCAGTCAATAGCTTTCAGTACAGCGGCTTTATAGCTTTCATGGGCCCGGTTCCAGGTTTTCACATCTTCCGTCTTACCTAACAGATCAGCCATACGAATGGAAGACCGCAAGGCTAACAGTCCAAATAGATTGTGACACGTGTGGTATCCGGTTATCATAGGCGCATCGTAAGGAATTGAAGGGCGAAGCAAACCCTTTGGGTCGGATTTATGATCATTAATGATGAACTGCACACCCTTGCGAATAGACGGATATACTTTTTCCGCGTAAGCTTTGTCCCGAGTCATTATGAAGTGGTGAGCGAGGCTGTACAGCGCCTGGCCATGCGAAGTTAATATCTCCTTGTTGCCGCGGCTGTGCACATCCATGAACATACCGCTTTCTATCTGCTTACCTATCAGCCAGTCAACGTTAGGCCGTACAAACTCATGAAGGCCCGCTGTGTCATAGGCCAAGCGCATGTCGATATAATCATTCAGGAAAAGCCTGTCATAAGGTAGCCCGCTCCCCTGACGCCTTGTCCTTTTATCAGTACGTGTCGCCAAGATCAGATGGACCAGGGCCGCACGGTACGAATTATTTACCCGCGGTTCAGGAATGGACAAGGACATTTCTCCTCCAAGCAGCTTCTTCCAGAAATCAATGGTGCGTTCACGGTATGCCCCGTACTCAGCGTCAAGCACATCTTTGCTATCCTCATACGGGCAACCAGGCATCTTGAATTCAGCCGCAAAGCTTTGCCCGGGCGCTAGTTCCTTTTCATAACAGACCATTCCGACTTCACTGCGACTGCTGACAAAACACTCTTCTGCCGTAAACGGCTTTTCGTAGGGGACCTCTGGAACGGCAAACCGTCGAGCACCGGGCGAAAAGGTGAATAGCAGTCTGTCATTGGCAAGCAGGCTGTCGTCAGTCATGCAAAACATCGTATCTGTTGAAAAGCTGGCTCCTTCGCCCTTCCGGGCGTCTTCGCCCGAGCCGCGAAACGCCGCTGAAATTCTGCCTGTCGCACGTTTGCTGCCGCTGTTCTTCATCCGCAGTCGTACGAACTGGAGCGTGTTGCCTGCGCCGAGCTTTGGATGTTCAGCTGAGAATATCTCTATGTCGTAGGCAATATCGCCTTCGCGCCAGTCATACACAACCACAGGAATCCATCCCTCAAGAAATGTCTTCTGCCGCGCCAGTAGCGGCTTGTCTTTCTCTCCATAAAAGAAGCATATCTCACCATGTCCAGCACAAAATACAGATCCGTCAAATGTCACCTGTACCGGCTTAACAGCAAAAGGAACACCAATGACCGTGGTAGATTTAGTCAAATAACACCATTCTCGCGACGGATCATCGACCGGGACAAATCTCGCCTGTGCTTCCTTTTCTTCGGCAGATGCCGAAGTGTTGAGTAGTATTCCGATTATCATAAACAACTTAACCAAAATGAAAGTCGTTAAAAGACCGAGTCCCGACAACCTGTTGTTTGGTTCTGCATGTTTGTTCATATTTAGTTTTCTCCTTGTCGCATGTGTTTGTTTCTTTCCCCAGCAATTACCATGGTCACCCGAAGCGACCGAAAATAATTTACCGGCCGCCGTAAGCTCGACTTTTGCCATTTTTTTGGGTGTATGATGGATTGGAGAAACACTGATGGAATAGATAGACTCCTGCCGATTCCTATTACTGTAAAAGGTAATATTGTCGGAAAGGAGTCCACTATGCTTTCTATTCCATCGGCAGCACAGTCGCTTTTCATGAGTTTTTCTATAGCATTCACCCAGCCAACGTTCCAGCGAATTCTTCCATTGGCAATTGGAGGTGTTCTTACAATGGGACGCCGAACCGTCACTGGGATACTCTGGACGATGCGAGGACTGATCAAAGGGCATTCCAGCACCTACCACCGGGTTTTCTCTCGCGCCGTTTGGTCGCTGTGGCCTTTGGGCAAAGTTCTGGCGGGAACGATCCTGCGTCAGATCCCACCCGACGAACCGGTTCTGGTCCCTATGGACGACACCACCGCCCAGCATCGCGGTAAGTGTGTCTACGGCAAGGGCTGCCATCATGACGCGGTGCGTTCGGCCCATAAGCACGTGGTCTTTCGCTGGGGATACCGCTGGGTCGTACTGGCTATCTCCGTAAAGTTCCCTTTTACCTCGAAGCGTTGGGCTCTGCCGGTATTGGTGGCATTGTACCGTCCGGAGCAACTTAACCACGCCGAAAAACACCGGCATAAAACACCTCCTCATCTGGCCCGTCAATTGATGGCGGTGCTGATTCACTGGTTTCCTGAGCGAAAATTCGTGTTTTTGGGTGATGGGGGTTACGCCTCGCATGAGTTGGCGAACTTCTGTTATCGCCATCGACGTCATGCCACGCTGGTCAGCCGCTTTCATGGCGATGCCAATCTCTACGCTCCAGCGCCGAAACGAAAACCACGAATAGGTCGGCCACGAATCAAGGGACGTAAACTGCCAACGCCCCAAGAAGTGGTGGTACATCGTCAACTCACCGAAGCTACGGTCAGTTGGTATGGTGGCTCTGACCGTCGTGTCCAACTTACCAGCGGTACCGGGCATTGGTATAAGTCCGGTGCGGGTTTGGTGCCGATTCGTTGGGTCTTCGTCCACGATATTCAAGGTACACATCGGGACGAATACTTTTACACCACCGATACGAGCCTCAGTGGTGGGCAAATTGCCAGCTGGTTTACGTCCCGCTGGCCTATCGAAACCACATTTCAAGAGGTGCGTGCCCACCTGGGTTTTGAAACGCCGCGACAGTATGTCGCCAAGTCGGTATTGCGTACCGCCCCGTGTCTGCTGGGCTTGTTCAGCGTGGTCTGCCTGATTTTTGCTGAGCATACGCGGTGTCATCGTATCCGAGTACGACGGACAGAATGGTATGTCAAAGCCGAGCCTACCTTCTCTGATGCCATCGCAACCGTACGACGACTGTTTTGGCAAAAAACTATTTTTGAAAAGTCTTCGTATCATAAGGGTTTCAAAAAACTATCGCCCCAATTAAGGAACTTGCTGCTGGACTACCTGAGTCAGGCAGCGTGATTATATAAAATGGCAAAAGTCGAGCTTAGTGGCTGATTCTTTTCTTTTTTCTTCCGAGGATTTTGTCGGCTTCTTCCCAAGTTTCAGGCGGCCATTGTCCGGCTGATTGCAATTGTCTTAAATAGTCTAACTGCTTGATGCTGATAATGGTCCTGCACTTGGGGAATCGGCCGCAGCCCAGGAATGGTCCTTTTTTGCTTTGCCTGATTACCAACTGGCCGTCTTTACACTTATAACACTTTATCCCGGTGGGCTCAGGCGGCGGCTTGGGCGGCAAAATGTTTCCGTCCTTGTCGATATTGAGGATGGTTTTGCAATTCGGATAGTCGCTGCATCCCAGGAATGGGCCGAACCGGCCGTTTTTATACACCATCGGCTTGCCGCAGACGGGACATTTATGTTCGCTTACCTTTTCTTCGAGCATCTTGCCTTCTTTATCACAGGGGGAGGTGAATTTGCAATCAGGGTAGGCCGAGCAGCTCAGGAACCTTCCGTTTTTGCCGAATCTATAAAGGAGCGGCTGCCCACACCTGGGGCATTTATATTCGCTGGGGGTGACCTCGGCTTTGGCGTGCTTCATTTGCCTGGTGGCTGTGGCGAGGCTTTGCTTGAACGGGCCGTAAAAATCCTTTAACACACCAAGCCAGTCGAGGTGATGTTCTTCGATTTTGTCGAGCTGCTTTTCCATATGGCGGGTGAAGGCGATGTCCATTATTTTCGGGAAGTATTCGTTGAGTTTGTCGGTAACCACTTCGCCGAGGTCGGTGGCGAAGAACTTTTTGTCCGTCTTCTCGACGTAACCACGGTCCTGGACGGTGCTGATGATTGTGGCGTAAGTGCTCGGCCGGCCGATGCCTTCTTTTTCGAGGGCCTTTACCAGCGAGCCTTCGGTATATCGAGCGGGCGGTTTGGTGAAATGCTGTTCGGCCTTGATATCAACTGCCGCTAAACGCTGGCCAACCTTCGTTGGGGGCAACCGCTGCTCGGTTGATGTAGTCAGCCAGATTTTAGTAAAGCCGTCGAAGACCAGAACTCGGCCGGTGGTTTTATACCAACAGTGGCCGATGGAAGTTTCCGCGGCGATATCCAGATTCGTTATGTCCCACCTGGCCGATGTCATCTGGCAGGCTATGAAGCGGCGCCAGATAAGGTCGTAGAGTTTGAATTGCTCGTCGGTAAGAAACGGCTTAATATCGGCCGGCGTGAAATCAACATCAGTGGGCCGAATGGCTTCGTGTGCCTGCTGGGCGTTTTTCTTTGAAGTGTAAATCCTGGCTTTTTCGGGCAGGTAATCGGGGCCGATATGCCTGTTGATATAACTGCGTGCCTCGTTGATAGCTTCGCCTGAGAGTTGTGTGCTGTCTGTTCTCATATAAGTAATAAGGCCCAGATGACCCATTGAGCCCAAATTGAGACCTTCGTACAGTTGCTGGGCTACCCGCATCGTTCGTTTTGTCGCAAAGCCCAATTTATTTGCGGCGGTCTGCTGCAATGTGGAAGTTATAAAAGGCGCTGATGGATGAGAAATGGGTTGCTTGGTTTCTATGTCGGCGAGCTTAAACTCCGCGTCCTTTAGCGCGCCGAACACCTTCTCGGCTTGTTGTTTGTTGGATGCATCGAATTTTTCGTCACCGACTCTGTCCAATTCAGCCTTAAAAGCATTATGCTCCGCCAGCCATTCGCTTTGTTCCGCGATGGTAGGTGGCTTATCGTCTTCGGTTTCAGGTGTGATAAAATCGAGCCATTGCTGATAATAGTCGGCCTGGAGGTCGGTGGTGAAAACGGCGGGAATAAGCCAGTACTCGATGGGTTTGAAATCGCGGATTTCCCTCTCTTTTTCGACAATCATTTTAACGGCGACAGACTGGACCCGGCCGGCGGAGAGCCCCCAGGCGATTTTCTTCCACAGCAGCGGTGAAATCTGATAACCGATGATTTTGTCGAGGATTTGCCGGGCCCGCTGGGCCATAACCTTGTCCATATCGATTTTGCCCGGCTCGGCAAAGGCATGCTTTATAGCCGTTTTGGTTATAGCATTGAAAATCACGCGGTAGGTTTTTGCTTCCGGCACGCCGAGGATTTGTGCCAGGTGCCAGGCAATTGCTTCGCCTTCACGGTCGAGGTCGGTGGCCAGATAGAGGTCCCGGCATTTTTTCGCAGCGGCCTTTAAGCTTGTTACGATGCGTTTTCTGTTGGGTAATATCTCGTAAGTCGGCTTGAAGTCGTTTTCTATATCGACGTTGAGCTCTCCCTTGGGAAGGTCACGGACATGGCCCATTGAGGCCTTTACGTCAAAGTCCGAGCCGAGATACTTGTTTATCGTTTTCGACTTGGCGTATGATTCGACAATCACCAGAGATTTAGTTTTAGATGAACTCGATTTTGCCATCTTCTTTTTACCGCAGAGTACGCAGAGACCGCAGAAAAATTCAAATATGGATACATACGCTTCTGACAGGCGTATCAAAACTCGATTCCTGAACGAGCATCGAGCGTCACGAACCACTTATCGGCGATTTTCACAATAAAATTTAGAAATGAACAAATAAAGGCGGTTTACAGGAATGTCAAGAAAAAACAATTTTACGCAAATTCACCCGAATTCCACGGCTCACGGGCTTTTGTTGTAAGTGTTGTCTGCGCGCTAATATTTTGATAATACGAGAAACTCTTAAATATTTTTTAAGAGTTGAGCTAACAAGGGTTTCAATTTTCGGATTGCGTTGCCGCGGTGCGAGATTGCGTTTTTTTCCTCGATGGTCAATTGGGCTACGGTTTTGTTCAGGTGCGGGACAAAGAAAATCGGGTCGTAGCCGAAGCCGTTTTCTCCGATTTCTTTCTTGGTTATAAGACCTTCCAGCGTTCCCTGAGTTTCGATTAAGATTTCTTCGGGACTTGCGAGGCACAGAGAGCAGACAAATCTTGCTGTTCGTTTTTCAGTGGGTACGCCTTCTAAAAGTTTCAGGACCTTTGCGATGTTCTTATGGTCTATTAGCTTTCTATCCTCGCATATTTGGCCGCAGAATCTCGCCGATTCAATGCCGGGACCGCCCTCAAGGGCGTCGATTACCAGGCCTGAGTCATCGGCGATAGTCCACAGGTCGGTCGCCTTAGCGTAGCCGATTGCTTTTTTGGAGGCATTTTCGACAAAGGTGAGGCCGTCCTCCGGGATTTCAGCGATATCACTGAAATCGGCAAGACTGACCCACTTAACGTCGGCTTCGAGCATAGCTGTCAATTCAGCGATTTTGCCGGGATTGGTAGTAGCAACGAGAATTTTTCTTGTTGTAGCCATGGTTAATAATCTTCAACTCTGCAATCTTTTAATTTCGTTTTGAATTTTTTCGATTATATCAGTGTTATATATTTTTTTCTTTTTGCCGGACTTGATGGAGTAAACGAAAAAAACTTTACCCCCAAATTTCCTCGAATCTTTTATGATTGACTTCATGCATCTTATCCCACTTATATTGGTCCAATGCCAAACCGGAAGATATAGGTTTAATTTGAAGCCCGATATATTTTTCACCTACCTTAATGTAAAAATCCACATTGTAAGTTCTGTCCCATTTATCTGGAGCAGGGTGAATTTTGACTCCTAAACGTGCCTCTAATTGCCCATATACTGTGTCGATTTCCGATCTGTAACCTTCGTACGTTCTGTTGAGAACAAGATTATAGGCATAATCGATACATTCCTGCTCCTCGATGGATTCCAATTCGTTTTGCACTACTTCAGAAAGTTTCACATAAAGCCTTCGTCCCAAATCTGTGACGTATTCTCTTGTTATCTTAACGCCATTTCGTTTCTTTTGGGTAGCGTTGTCGAAGTAAAAAGTCTCCCACTGCTCAAACGATTTAGGCGAAGATTTTCTTATCAATTCAGAAGTAGGACCTACACTGTGTGCCTTATTGAGTGCCCAGCGGTTCATAGCATAATTTAAGAGAGCTTCCCTTTTAAACTTAAGATTTCTACCTTCCCTGCCTATTATCCATTCTTTGGCCATTAGTTTCTTTCCCCTGCTGTTAAAAACTTCTCCTTGAATTTATAATCAAATGAAGTATCAACATCGGCCAACCCATTTTTTATCAGATGAGCGTTAAGAAAGGTTTTATTCTGAAGGTACAAGTAGCAAAGCAAGTTGTTGTCCTGGTCGTATTTTACAGTGTCGAACTTCATAAAAACTTTTTGTCCACGGGTTTTACCTCTGAGAAATTCAACGGCTTCATTACTCTTTCCAGGTTTTTCACGTACTCCGAGCAGTCTCACTTTCAGTCCATCTCCGACAACCAATCGCTCCGGAGAAATTATGTCTTTTACAAGATAGTATTTCTCTCTCTTGGAATTTTGATTATTAATTTTCGACCCAAACTGTAACTTCCGGGGGTCAACTTTCTTGTCGAATTTGACAGGGTCTTTGAAAGTATAAGGTAATTGTTTGACTGCTTCTTTATAGTCCGTATCTGCTTTATTCTGTCTGATTATTTCAAAATCAGCCTCCTCAAAAATCATCCTTTGGCGTATCCCTAACTTCTCCTTTATCAGCGGCAGAAATTCAGGGTTTATCTCATATCCAATAGAGTTTCTCTTAAGTTTCTTGGCTGCCAAAGAAGTTGTGCCGCTACCGAGAAACGGGTCAAGAACTGTATCATTTACAAAACTGAACATTTTTATTAGCCGGTCCGGCACCTCTTCAGGAAACATCGCCAAATGCTTGTCTTGCTTTTCTCCCGGAATATTCCAATGGCCGGTAAAAAATTGGTTCCATTCTTCTATAGTCATTTTCGATTTTTCTTTAATTTCCCTGCTGACTTTTGGTGGAGTACCATGTTTTTTGAAAATCAGAATAAATTCATAATCAATTTTGAGAATCCCGCTTCTTGGAAAGGGGAACGAGCCCATTATTGTTGCTCCGCCGGTAGTATTACAGGTCGTAACTTTTTGCCAGATAATTGCTCCCATATAGTCAAAACCGACCGTTTCGCAGAACTTTATGATTTCAGTTCTTATAGGAATAACTTTGTATCTTCCGTAGTAAACAGAGCGAGCAAATTGGTCACCTATATTGACACACAAACGACAGCCTTTATGTAAGACTCGGTGGCACTCGTTCCAGACCAGATTCAGATTGTTGATATAATCCTCGTAGCTGTCATCAAAACCTATTTGGCTCCCATTGCCATAATCTTTGAGTTGCCAGTATGGTGGAGACGTAATCACAAGATGGACAGACTCGTCCCCTACCTGCCTCATAAGTCTTGAATCACCAATAATTATTTTATGATGTGTCATTATTAGCTCATTAGTTTTTTTAGCAAAGCCCGCTGGAAGTGGAGGCGGTTTTCGGCCTGGTCGAACATAATCGAATTAGGCGACTCAGCAACTTCATCGGTGATTTCAAAGCCGCGATAAGCCGGCAAACAGTGCATAATCTTGGCGCGAGGTGCGGATTTAAGCAATTCGGCGTTAACCTGAAAACCTGCGAAGTCGGCGCAGCGTTTTTGCTTTTCCTCCTCCTGGCCCATACTGACCCAGGTGTCGGTATAAATGATGTCGGCGTCAACGACGGCCTGGGCGGGGTCGCTGGTTTGCCGGACGGTGTCGGCTGATATTTCGTTTGCCTTCTGGATTGATTCGGCGTCGAGCTCGTAACCGGCAGGCGAAGCAACAACCATTTTCATACCCAGCTTTGCGCAGGCAAAGGCCAGCGAGCGAGCCACGTTATTGCCGTCGCCGATAAAAGCGATTTTCACACCTTCCAGCTCGCCGCAGTGCTCGCCAATGGTAAGGACGTCAGCCATTGCCTGGCAGGGATGCAGCCAGTCCGTCAGGGCGTTTATTACCGGCACCGTTGCGAAGGCGGCCAACTCGGTAACGGTGCTGTGCTCGAAGGTTCGTGCCATTATGCCGTCAACATATCGGCTCAGGACTCTTGCCATATCTTTGATTGGCTCGCGCTTGCCGATGCCGCCTATGTCTTCGGGCTTAACGTAAATTGCATTGCCGCCGAGGTCTGTCATAGCGACCTGGAAACTAATTCTGGTTCGCAGGCTCGGCTTCTCAAAAAGCATTGCCAGCGTCTTGCCGGGAAGGCATAAATCATTGCTGCCAACGCTGTATAAGCTCTTCAGCCGAGTGCTTATCCGAAGCAGCTCTTTTAGCAGCTCGGGCGGACAGTCATTTATGGAAAGAAAATCTTTCATTTTGCGCTCTCACTCAAAACGGTATCGAGTATATCAACGGCCTGGTCGATCTGGCTTTTAGTGGCTATCATCGGCGGCATAAACCGCAGGACCGTATCACAGGTGCAATTTATTCGCAAACCCTTCTGCAAACATTTATCGACTATTTCGGTGCCGGGCCCGGTCAATTGGACGCCAATCATCAAGCCGACGCCGCGAACATTATCGATAATATAATGCTTCTGCTTTAGCTGTTCGAGCTTATCTTTAGTATATCGGCCAAGCTCGGCGGCGTTTTCCAGAAGATTGTCTTCTTCTATTGCCTTAATAACGGCAATGGCTGCGGCGCAGGCCAGGGCATTGCCGCCGAAAGTTGAAGCGTGCTTGCCGGGGACAAGCGAGGCGGCGATTTCTTCTTTAGCCATCATAGCTCCTATTGCAACCCCGCCGCCGAGGGCCTTTGCCATAGTCATAATATCCGGCTCGACATCGAAATGCTGGTATGCGAACCATTTGCCGGTTCTGCCGACTCCGGTCTGGACTTCATCTAAAATCATTACCGCCCCATTTTCATCGCAGAGCCGGCGAATCGCCCGCAGATATTCGGCGGTTGCGATGTTTATTCCTCCCTCGCCCTGAATCGGCTCGACCATTACCGCTGCAACCTCATCGCTGAAGGCTGATTCGAGTGCGGCAATATCATTGAACGGCACATAAACGAAGCCCGGCAGCAGCGGCAGCAAACCTTCATGGTGCTTCGGCTGAGCGGTCGCTGTCAGGGTGGCAAGAGTTCGCCCGTGGAAGCTGCCCTCGGCGGTGATGAATTTATATTTTTCCTGCGAGGTGTGCAGCCGTGCAAGTTTAAGTGCCGCCTTGTTTGCCTCGGCGCTGCTGTTGCAGAAGAAGCACTTGCCGCCAAACGCCCGTTCGCTTAAGAGCTTTGCTAATTTGCCCTGCGGCTCAGAATAGAAAGTGTTATCGATATGCAAAAGCTCACCGGCCTGTTTGCGTAATGCCTCAACGACCTTCGGATGGCAGTGACCTATTGCGCTGACGGCCCAGCCGGGAAACATATCAAGTATCTTATTGCCGTCGGCGTCAAAGCAGTAACAGCCATCGCCCTTGACGATAACCCGCGGCAGTCGGCCGTAATTAGAGATAACGTATTTATCAAACAAATCAATTGTTTCCTGCGTGGTCATAATTCGTATCTCACAAAAAACTAAAAACTTAAAGCTAAAAGTGTAAAATCATAGCGTAAAATTAAAAACTGACTTGTCTTTGATTTTAAATTTTAAGCTTTGGTTTTACGTTTTACACTTTGAATTTTACGCTACCGTTTAATAATTTGCGTTCCGATGCCCTTATCGGTATAGATTTCCAATAGTAGTGAATGCTCGATTCGCCCGTCGATAATATGTGCCTTTTTGACTCCGGCGTCCAATGCCGTCAGGCAGGCCTCAACCTTCGGGAACATTTTGTCGGTGATAACACCGGCGTCAATCATATCTTTAATTTGCGCTTCGTCCAGACTTGAAGCTGTGCTGCCTGGGTCTTCGAGGTCGGTCAGTATTCCGTGGGTGTCGCTTACGACGACGAGCTTTTCAGCGCCGACTTCTGCGGCGACCCTGCCGGCGGCACTGTCGGCGTTGACATTCAGCTTTCCGCCCGCCTTGTCTTTAGCCACCGATGCGATGACCGGTATAGTTCCGTCGGCACATAGCGTCTTTAACAATTGCGCATTTATATCGACAACCTGCCCGACCAGGCCGAGGTCAAGTTTTCGTCCGTCTTCGCCGGCCAGTCTCAGGGTTTCGGCAAACAATACACAACTGCTCAGCGAGTGCAAGCCCATCGGCTGACAGCCTAACTCGGTGAGGGTCTTGCAAATAGGAGTATTGATTTTGTGTACGAGCGTATGCTCTGCTATTGTCAGGGTTCGCTCATCGGTATATCGCCGGCCCTGCACCCAGACCGGCTCGAGGCCCGCCTCGTTCATTGCCTTTGTGATGGCCTTTCCGCCGCCGTGGACGATAATCGGCCGCATCCCGACCGTGGCCATAAAGGCGATATCGGTCAGCAGCTTTTTTTGCAGGCAGGGTTCTTCGAGGACGCTGCCGCCGAGCTTTACTACCACGATTCGGCGGCGAAACCGGCGGATATACTCCATCGCCTCGATGAGCGCACCGGCTTTTGCAATAGCTTCTTGCACTTCAAAACTCCTGAAAATAGCAATTAAACGAAGAAATGAGTGTATGAATGCGGCGGCTATTCGTCAAGCCAAATTTGCTGCCAGTAAGAATTAGAACAGGCGGGAACTATCGAGTAGGAAGGTTACCGGGCCGTCGTTGGTACTGGTTACGTGCATATATTCGCCGAAAACTCCCTTCTCAACAGCAACGCCTTGTTCGGCAATCAGTTCAATTACTTTTTCGTAGAGCTGCTGTGCCAATTCCGGCTCGGCGGCGGCGTCGAAGCCAGGGCGACGACCCTTTCGGCAATCGCCGTGGAGCGTAAAATTGCTGACCAGCAAAATCGCTCCGCCAACGTCAAGCACGCTTCGATTCATCTTGCCGGCTTCGTCAGAAAAGATACGCAGGTTCACCAACTTCTCGGCCATAAACTCGGCATTCTTGATTGTGTCACCCTTGCCGACGCTGAGATAAACCAGCAGTCCCTTGTCGATTTGGCCTACTTGTTGGCTGTTGACCTTGACTTGGGCCTGCAAAACGCGCTGTATAACGGCTCGCATCAGTGTCCTCAAATATAATATGGAGGGATTCTAAAACCACGGCGAAGAGGCCGCTCGTCGAATGTGCAGCTCATCTATAACGGCATTGCCTTTATGCGTTACGAGATAGAGCACCAACTCAGCAATTTCATCCGGCTGCATAAGTTCATCTTTTTTTATATCCGGCCGGACTTTTTGCACCAGCTCGGTATCCACACCGCCCGGGCAGAGCAAATGCACGCGGATATTCGAACCTTTGAGCTCCTCAGATAACGATATTGTCATCCCGCGGAGGGCGTGTTTGGAAGCAGTATAGGCGCTTTGAAGCGGATAACCTTTGACCCCTACGACTGAGGCGATATTGACAATATATGCTGCTTCGGCCTTCCTTAACATCGGCAGAGCTTCTCTGCAAAGGATAAACGGCGCACGCGCATTTATCCGGATACAGCGTTCCCAGTCTTCGGTTGCGGTCTCTTCCAGCTTTGCCGAGTGAGTAACGCCTGCGTTGTTGACCAGTATATCCAGTCGGCTGAATTTTTCGCCGGTTACTTTGACGAGGTTTTTGATAGATTCTTCTTTGGATAAGTCGGTAACAACAATCTTGGCTTTTCCGCCGACGTGTGTTACTTGTTCAGCGGTTTCCTGGAGTTTCCGGATTGAGCGTGCAGCCAGGACGACCGTTGCGGCCTCTCTGGCTAATACAATACTAATAGCTCTGCCAATCCCCCTGCTGGCCCCTGTTACTATCGCGACTTTTCCAGCTAATTGCTTTCCCATTCTTTTCAGCGTCGGCGAGACCGACGCCTGGGCGGATTCTCTTCTTCTATAAGCTCCTGCTGGCCTCCTGTGCCTTCCGTGGGCGTCCATCCTCCGCCTCGTCTTTGCTCGGGGTTGAGTATGCTCCTTCGTTGTCCCATCATTCTTCTTGACCCTCGCTCGGGGAAGCGCATCCTTCTCAACTGCTCTTCCATTTTTTGGACCAATCTTTCCATCCGCTTCTGCCTGCTTAGCAACAGGCCGTCAATCGCTGCGGTCGTCTTTTTCGCTCTTTCTTCAACGGCAAACTTTCGTATGTAGATGAGAACTGCCTTGATTGGTTCTTGCACCGCTTTTGCCAGACTTATCCTGTTTTCAACTCCCGTCTTCAGCCACTCGCTTATCTGTATCTCATTTTTGCCCTCTACGCCCGGCAATGCTTTCTCCGGAGTTCCAGCCGGACTTTCTACTCCCGTACCCGCAAATCCGCCTTGCTCTCTTATATCTTCTCCGGGCAGCCGTCCTCTGGTTCGCCTTTCTTCCCAGGCCCTTCGCCTTTCCTCAGGGTCAAGCATGCTTCTTCGTTGTCCACTGATTCCTCTTGCCCCTCGCTCGCCGAAGCGCATCCTTCTGATTTCCTCTTCCATTGTTTCGACAAGTGTCTTTAATCGCTCCTGCCTGTCCGGCAGCAGGTCATCAATTGCCTTCGTCGTCTTTTTCGCTTTTTCTTCGATTGCAACCTTGCGTATGAAACCAATCTCTATCTTTACCTGCATTTCCACGGCTTTTACGAGCTTTATTCTATTATCAAATCTTGTCTGCAGCCACTCGCGTACCTCATATCGGCTGCGTCTATCCACCTGGGACAATGCTTTTTCCAGGCCTTCAAACGCCTTGATTCTGGCTCGAATCTCGTTTGGGTCAGCAAGTATATTTACCACAACTCTCGACTTGACGTCAGTTATCTCTCCGGGTTGCACGTATTCCGCTCCGGTTGTTTCCTCCGGCCTTGGCCGAAGAGGAGAAATCCTGCCCTCCACCCGGGCGACGGTGCCGACTTTAGCCGCCTGCTTACTTAGGAGATCAGCGATTTGACTGTGGCCTTGTGCTTTAGCCATCGCCAACGCAGTTCCGCCCATGAGGTTTCTTGCACCCACATCAGCGCCGTTCAAGATAAGCACTTCGCACACATCGTAAAGGCCATGCGCGGTCGCGTAATGCAACGGCGTATTGCCATACCCGTCCCTCGCGTTAACATTGGCACCCCCGCCAATAAGAAGTTCGGCCGCCTTCTTTTGCCCACTCTGGACTGCATAGAACAAGGGTGTATACCCGGTCATGTCTTTTGCGTTGACATCGGCGCCCTTTGAAACGAGTAATTTGACCTGGTCGATGTCGCCGTCAAATGCAGCCTGGTGGAGCGACTTAGTTGATTTCTCCTTATTTTCCGCGGCAAAGCTGGCAGTAAGGCCGAGCGACGCTATCAGCAAAATCGATATTGAAATGACCAAACGCTTCATTGGTATATCCTCCGAAATGTGATAATCTCAAATTCAGTTAACGGCCGGCCTTAACCCGGCTGGCCGGACTACAGATATACCCATTATACAGGAAATGCTTAATTCCTTGCATCAAAATTATCCAAATTTGATTCTTTGGGCGATTTCTTAAACTTGCTCCAAAGATGCCAGACCAATGTTTTCTGCGATTCTATCGAATTCGTCCAGAGAGTAAAACTCGATGATTATCTTGCCTCGCTGCCCATTTTTGCGGGTCTCAATGCTTACCCTTGTGCCGAGCTGACTGCTGAGTTTGGTTTCCAGGTCCAAGATATGGGCTGGTTTCGAGCGGGTGGTTGTCCTGGCCTGCTCTGTGCCGGTAAGATATTTTCGGACCAATCTTTCGACTTCACGGACGCTGAGCCGGCCTGCCATTGCTCGATTGGCCAGCTTTCGGCGAAGGTCGTCGGTAGGCAGGGCAAGTATCGCACGGGCGTGGCCCATATTCAACCGGCGATGGACTAACATTTGCTTGATTTCGTCCGGTAAGTCCAGCAGTCGCAAGTAGTTAGCGATAACAGAGCGGTCTTCGCCAAGCCGTTGGGCGGCTTCGGCCTGGGTTAGAGAGAAAGTATTTAGATAGTTTTGATAGGCCTTTGCGCGTTCGAGGGGATTGAGGTCGGTTCGGTGAATGTTCTCGATTAGTGCCAACTCAAGCAGCTGCTGGTCTGTTGCCTGCCGAATTAGGGCGGGTATGGTAGTCAGCGAAGCTAATTGGGCGGCGCGGAACCGGCGTTCGCCGGCGATTAGCTGATATCCCGAGGCAGCCGGGCGAACAATAATTGGCTGAATTACGCCATTAGCTCTGATGGACTCGGCCAAATCTGCCAACTCCTGCTCATCCCATACCGTTCGTGCCTGATAAGGATTCGGTACTATCGCATCGATACTAATCTCCTTTAGCGAATCGCGTAACTCTTTGTCTGGCGGGAAGTTAGGTTTTATCGCCGGTTCGGGCGATACCTGATTTGCCTCTGCGGTGCCGAATGTTATCGGACTTAAAAGCGACTGCAGCCCCCTGCCGAGACGTTTTGGTTTTTCTCTTTTTTTGTTGGTCATATAAGTGCTCCTTCATAAAATATTAGGAATCCTGTTTTCCTTTGCCTGCTTTTAGCTGGCGTTCAGGCGTTAGCCTAAATGATATTTCGGAATTTTCACTGTAAATTCTGCAACTTTACCGGGCTAAAAAATGTTTTTTGGAAAAAAATGTTTCACGTGAAACAATGGGAAAGAAAGCGAGCATCAGGCCCAAAACTTTTTTATTGCCTTAGAGTTAGTGTGTATCTATAGAAGGACATAGAGAAAATGTTAAACAGGAAAGAGCTGCTTGCGGTTAACGAAGTCAGCTAAACAACCTTCAAACAGTAGTCAAATATCCGGGCTGGGTGTTTGTCGCAGTTTCTTTGTGCCTGGCGCCTTACGGAGTTTAACGGGAACCATCCTTTCCACAAAGCCAGCTTTTGCGATGTGATACAAGGCGAGCAGCTTTGGAAGAGCTGTACTATGATGCGGCTTGATATGAAGAGCCGTTCGTAAATCGGCGCAAGAACGACCAAATCAGCAGCGTTTGCCTGACATTTATGGGGGGGGGCATTGAATGGTTGCATTTTAGAGAGCACAGGTAGAGTCATTTGATTCAGCGGGATGTTTGGAGAGTCAGGTCGGTCAGGGCAAGATGTTTCACGTGAAACGAAAGAGTAGCGGATAGGATTCAGCGTACAGCGGATAGGAAAAGAAACGAGACACAAGAGCAATCGAGAATATAGAATGATGAATTGCGAGGATGCAGGAGGGATTCAATTAGAGGTCATAAATTGAAAAATTAACAAGATGGCGGCGGGAATTGTTAGTTGGAAATGTACCAAATTAACCGAAGGCGGATAGCAGTTATCGCTTAGAAAACTGTATTACGGTGTGTATATTGTGTATCGGGTATATCGATAGTTATGAGCGCATAGAACGAAGAGGACTCCGAGCCATCCCCAAGCTCGTCCCGATTTTTCGGGACTCACTTGAGGCTGCCACCCATCAAATTAGATGTTACAGAATAGTAGGTTATGTGAACACTTGTATCTTGTTTTTGGATTCCCGCTCTCATAGGCAAGAAGGCAAGAATATCTGGTTGCATATCCTCCTGTAATGTGGTATAAGAACGAGAGGGCAGATGACGGACGACAGACGACGGAAGGCAGAGGACAGAAGGCAGAGGACAGAATAAATGGAAGTTGCGGAATTAAGGACAGCGATATCAGAGTTGTTGGCCCGGGTTGAGAAAATCCGGGACTGGCTTTGACCTGTCTAATAAAAAATCTCAACTCAAAAAGCTCGAAAAGAAGATGTCCGGGGCGGGTTTCTGGGACAGTCCCGATACGGCACAACGGGTAGTTTCTCAATTAAGTGCGCTTAAATCAGTGATTGAGCCGGTGGAAGATATTCAGCGCGAGGCCGACGATTTGGTGGAGCTTTTCGAGCTGGCGGCGGCTGAGTCGGATAAAGAGGAATTGGCACAATTAGAAGATGATTTGGCCGGGCTGGTAAAACAATGCGAGCAAATCGAATTGGCCGGGCTGTTGTGCAGGCCGGACGATATGAAGAATTGCTTTTTCAGTATTCACGCAGGGGCCGGGGGGACAGAGAGCTGCGACTGGGCAAATATGCTGCTGAGGATGTACACGCGGTATTTTGAGGCGAAAAAATACAAATTCCAGGAACTTGATATTACACCTGGGGAAGAGGTGGGCGTGCGATCGGTAACGCTGCGGGTGAGAGGGCCTTTTGCCTACGGCAAGCTTTCGTGCGAGACGGGGGTGCATCGGCTGGTTAGAATAAGTCCGTTCGATTCGCAGAAACGGCGGCATACGAGTTTTGCGGCGGTGGACTGCGTTCCTGAATTTGATGACGATATTGATATTGAAATAAACGAAGAAGACCTCAGGATTGATTTTTACCGGTCGAGTGGGGCTGGTGGACAACACGTAAATAAAACAAGCTCGGCGGTGCGGATTACGCACGAGCCGACCGGCATTGTGGTGCAGTGCCAGAACGAAAGGAGCCAGCACAAAAACAGGGCGGAGGCGATGAAGGTGCTCAAGGCAAGACTCTATATGCGAGAGCAACAGAAGCGGGATGCTGAAGTCGCAAAACTGTACAGCGACAAGGGCGAAATCGCCTGGGGAAACCAGATACGCAGCTATGTAATGCAGCCTTATCAAATGGTTAAAGACCATCGAACCGAGTTTCAGACGGGTAACGTGGCGGCGGTGCTGGACGGAGAACTCGACGCATTTATCGAAAACTATCTGCGGCATCGGGTGAAAAAGAGAGAAGGTAAAAATTAACCGCAGAGAACGCGGAGAACGCAGAGAAATAATTAAAAATAAAAAAGTAAAAAGGGCTGGAAAGAATGAAAGAGATTATTGATGTCGAACTGAAAACGCGGAAGGTTGATTTTAGCAAGTGCGAAACAGAGCTGCTTGCGGTGGGTCAATTCAGCGACGCCAAAGGATTAGACAAACTGAGCGCAGAGCTCAACAGTAAGCTTGACGGTGCGATTGAGCGATTGATTAAATTAGGCGACTTCAAGGGGAAAGACGGTACGAGTGCAATTGTTTACGGCAACGGCAAGATAGGCGCCGAGAGGGTCCTGCTGGTCGGTCTGGGTGAAAAGAAAAAGGCGACGCTCGATACCATTCGCAAAGCGGCGGCTAACGCGGCGAATAAAGCGGTAGCGATGAAAGTAGAAGCCATCAGTCTGGCGCTGCACAAAGCGTTTGGGGTGCGGTTTGACTTGTCTGCGATGGGCAGGGCTATGGCAGAAGGGGCATATTTCGGCAGCTATCGCTATGATGAGTTCGTTACTGAAAGCGAAGACGGGCGATTGGGTTCGCTCGGCGCTGAGGTGATTGATTCTGATTCGGCGAAAACAAAAAAGTTAAACAAAGGAGTTTCAAGAGGGGCAGTTATCGGCAAGGCGCAAAGTTACGCCCGGACGCTGACGAATCGGCCGGCCAATGTAATGAATCCGGTTAAATTGGCCGCCGCCGCAAAAGAGCTGGCTCGCGGCTCGGAGAGATTGAGCTGTACGGTTTTTGATGAAAAGCAGTTGGCTGCGAATGGTATGGGTGGAGTGCTTGCGGTGGGGTCCGGCTCAGAAAACAAGCCGAGATTTATTGTTTTGAAGTACAGTCCTGCGAGTAAAGCTGCAAGCAGACTGCCTACGGTTGGTCTGGTTGGCAAGGCGATAACATTCGATTCCGGCGGGATAAGCATTAAGCCGGCGGAGAATATGAACCAGATGAAGCTGGATAAAACCGGCGGTATAGCGGTGTTAGGGACGATGAAAGCGGCGGCGGAACTGGGCCTGCCAGTCAATGTTTACGGGATAATTCCGGCGGCGGAGAATTTGCCGAGCGGGACAAGCTATCGGCCCGGTGACATTATTACAACTTTCAGCGGCAAAACCGTTGAGGTGCAGAATACCGACGCCGAGGGGAGGATGATACTGTGCGACGGGCTTCACTACGCCGTCAAGCAAAACTGCGATGTCATCATTGATATAGCGACATTGACCGGCGCGTGCAGGATTGCGCTTGGCACCTATATGGCCGGGCTGATGGGTAACGATGAGAGACTGATAAAACAATTGCAAAGAGCGGCGGAGGACAGCGGTGAGAAGGTCTGGCCTATGCCGAGCGGTGATGAGTATGCAGAAGAGATGAAGAGCAAGATGGCTGACTTGAAAAATACCGGCAGTAAATGGGGCGGAGCCTGCACGGCGGCAGCTTTTTTGAGGCAGTTTGTGGATGATGCAAAATGGGCGCATCTGGATATTGCGGGGATGGAGGTGTTCGAGAAGGCCACGGAATTTTCAGCAGAAGGCTCAAGTGGATTTGGTGTGCGACTATTAGCCACTTACCTTATGAATCTGGCGGAAAAGAAAACTAAAAACTGAAAGCTAAAAGCGGAAAACTATGCACTAACAAAATTCGAATATCGAAATTCGAAATCCTCCGCAGGACACCTTGCGGTGGAAACAAATTCGAATAACCGAAGTACAAAACTAACAACACAGGAATGGGGACGTTGAACATTTAGAGCTACGGAAAGTTAGAAATATGAGTAAGAAAAACAAAACGGTAGATGTCGAAAGGATTGAGAAAGCGGTTACGGAAATACTTTTAGCGGTTGGCGAGGACACTGGGCGGGAGGGGCTAAAGGGGACGCCGGGGCGGGTGGCAAGGATGTACGCTGAACTTTTAGCCGGAATGCGCGAAGACCCTAAACAGCATCTTCGCAGTGTCTTTACCGAGAACTATGACGAAATCGTTCTGCTGCGTGACATACCTTTTTACAGTATTTGCGAACATCATCTGATGCCGTTTATCGGGTCGGCTCATGTTGCGTATTTGCCGTCGGGGACGGTGCTCGGGGTCAGCAAATTAGCTCGTATTGTGGATTGTTTTGCCCGCCGACTGCAGACTCAGGAGCGGCTTACGTACCAGATAGCTGATTTTATAATGAACAGCTTAAAACCACAGGGCGTGGCGGCGGTGCTGAAAGCGTCCCATAGCTGTATGACCATTCGGGGTATAAAAAAGCCCGGCTCGATAATGGTGACATCGGCACTTCGCGGGATATTTAAGAGAGACCCGAAAAGCCGAAGCGAGGTTTTGAGTTTGATGCATAACGGCAACAAGTAAAAGGTGTTTTGTTTTATGCATAAAGCGGGAAGGCAGGTGCGGTTTTCGATTAACCCTTTTTTGCCGAAGGACAGTTTGGGCTTTAATTCGTTTGCATCCAGGCCGGCTGGTGAAGGGTTATCGATATTTTTCGAGTTATGTGTGGAGGTGGCTGGTGAGGTTGAGCCGGCTACGGGGTTTGTTGTTAACGTAATCGATATTGACAAGAACGTTCGCGAATATGTCGTGCCGATTTTTAGCGAGCGAATAAGGGAAGATTTTCGGCAGGGCAGACATATCGGTTTTTTGGAAATAGCCGAACTTTTAAGGTCGGCCTGGGGCCAATTAGCTGATAAGTTTGGGTCGGCGAGGTTGAGCAAATTGAGTTTGAAACTGAATCCTTTCAGGCGGGTAATGATTGATTCAAAGGATTTCGAGATGATTTACTTTAGCGAGAAATTCGAGTTTGCTGCGACGCATAAGCTCTGGAACGATGATTTTTCCGATGAGCGTAATTTTGAGATTTTCGGTAAATGCGCGAACCCCGCCGGTCACGGGCACAACTATGTTGTTGAGGTTACGGTAAAGAGGCCGGCAGGCGGGAATGGCTTTTGTATCGGCGATTTTGAAAGAGTAGTGGACGATGAGCTTATAAAAGTTGTTGACCATAAGAATTTGAATGCTGACGTTGCCGAGTTTCGCAAGACCAATCCGACCGTTGAAAATATTGCGGCTTTTGCGTGGGACAAGCTGGTGGGTAAATTCGGCGAAGTCCGGCAAAATGCCGGACTGCACTGCGTTACCGTGTGGGAAACCGATAAGACGTATTGCTCGTATTACGGATAGCGATAAAAGTCAGGCCACGAAGACACCAAGACACGAAGTAAACAAAGAATATCGAATATCGAATATCGTGCGAGTGAAATTTTAAGTAAAAGGCCGATAAAAAACTCATTTTTGGCATCGAAAGGACGACGGTTTCAAGTAAATGCGTGTCTCGTACCGTGTTTCACAAATAACACGACTATACGAAAAAGGCCTCGTGTCTTACGCTAATTGAACAAATGGGAAGCTTAAAAGCTTACCAGAAACTCTCGCATAGCCGTTTTTGCTCAGTAAGAAACAGTAATCGAGGTTTGCAATATTGTGTTTTGCCATACGAATACCTGTTTTTATTCC
>JAUVYQ010000210.1 GCA_030603035.1 Phycisphaerae bacterium
GCTCGCGTCCGACGTCGATTGAACTTCCTAGTTGATAATACCAAAATGCCAACCCGTTCAAGCTTCAAGCATCTCACTCTCACCGTCCGTAATCAAGACGATCTTCCCAAAATGCTTAAATGTATCGTCAAGTCTTTCAGAAGGTTACGACAAAGAGCCGCCTGGAAGAACAGGGTTAGCGGTGGTGCTTTTGTTCTGGAAGTTACCGGTCGACCTGGCAACTGGCATGCTCATATCCACGCCCTGGTTGTCGCGCGTTATTTTCCTTTCGATCAGCTCCTTAAACTTTGGAAAGAAGTCTCCTCTGGACAGGGTGTTTATATTCAGCACAAGCCTGTAGGTCAAGTTGTCAGCCACCTCTGCAAATACCTCTCGAAGCCGGATGTCCCAGACCAGGTCATTGAAATTGTAAGCGCCGAACTGAAGTCATACCGGATGTTTCAACCGTTCGGATGTTGGTTTAAACTGATGAAGCTGTATATCGATAAAGGATATCCCTGTCCGGAATGCAATAGCCAATGCTGGATCCCATACGACATCTTTTACAACAGCCTGACGACCAAATATCGCTATGGTTAGCTTCCAAAACGAGGGAGTCTGCAGGAGTACTCTCTCCTGCAGACTCTTTGTTTTAAGCTTCTACAGACACCCGATCGGACAAAAAAACACCCTTTTCAAAAAGTCAGCCCTCGGCAAACCGCCTCGATCCATCGGTTGACTAAATTCCATTTCGGACGAAAAAACGCCCTTTTCAAAAAGTCAGCCCTCGGCAAACCACCTCGATCCATCGGTTGACTAAATTCCATTTCGGACGAAAAAACACCCTTTTCAAAAAGTCAGCCCTCGGCAAACCGCCTCGATCCATCGGTTGACTAAATTCCGTTTTCGCCAAATAAAAATCATTCACTTTACTCACCTATTCTGAAATAACTTACGTTTTTCTCTTTTTAAATCGACTTGTTGATCGACACGAAACTTTGACGAAAAAACAATTACTTAGCTGTTTTTTTGCCGATCAGCAATTTACGTAAGTTTCTACGGTGTCAGTTTCGGCGTCGCTTGCCCGGTTAACCACGCTGTCGTCTGTCCGTATTCATCGACATATCGCATGTTGACCCAATACCAGGTATCTTCTATCAATCCACTCAGCGTAAGCATCGTTATCTCGCCTGTTGTCTTTCCAAGGAATCTGAAACGTGAATGAACCTCTTGTCTTGCAGGTGATTGAAAAGGACCGGCAATCCTATATTCATTGTAATCTGTTACTACCGGTGACCCTGCTTGAGCCCAAACAAGATCGATGTCTCCGGGATCTGTCGCACCTGTTACTACCGATAAACCCGTAATAGTTGCAGGCGGCGGGTCTGTTGGCGGCGTAGTTTGCAGTTTGCCAATCAAACCCAACCTTATCGCTGTATGGTTTAACATGATGTAAGCATTCTGTCCGGACATTATGAAAGTACTTCCAAACCCATCGTCTCGCGGATGGTTCAAAGCATATGTCTCCCATAAGTCCCGCTGTCCATTCGTTAAAGTTCCGTATTCTCTCGATAGAAACCCAATCAATGAACGGTTTGCTGGCTGTGTCGTTCTCATTCTCCTCGCTGGCACTGGCAACCTTCGAACACTGTGCATCCCTTTCCAGCCTGCGAACGTCATCCCACCGATCGAGCCCTTTGCTTTCCCCGACATCAGTGGATTTAATACTCTCGCCATGATCATCCTCCAATTTATGTTATTACAGGAAGTCTGTCAAAATCTGAACTTCCCACCAATTTCCAACAAATCCTTCTCCAAAGAACCATCGACACCAATACCAATACCACTTTCCATCATCTACAGCAAAGTCGTTATAGAAGTAATCTCCCCACACAATAGTTAGCTGCCGATACTCCGGTCTGATCGGACGTCGACCTCCAGACGAATAAGGTCCTGCCCTGAATATCTGAAATCCGTCTGCATCGACCATAACCGTAAAAGCCTTCTCCATCGTCACTTGATTGGCATTCAGGAACGGTGCTGGATATGCGTCGACCTTCCAAACGTACACCGGATCAGGTCGCGCCGGTGCGTTCAAATTAGCCGGCATACTGAAAACCAATGCCTGAACATTCAGCCTCATGAACAATTGATATCCGGAAGGCTGGTATTCAATCCCAAGCCGGTTCTTAAACTTCGCCTCTGCAGCTTGCTCCTCCCAGGTCTGCCGGTTCGCTGCAGAAAGTGTTTGTCCCCACAAAGCCGATATTGTAGCCACGTATCCCCGTTGTGTTATCTGCTTCCCGGAAGGCGTATAGGAAGGAACATATGTCGTTCTGGCTACATTTATACCCCTCCACCTTGTAAAGTTCACAGAGCCGATGTTCCCTGAAGCTTGCTGCGATAGCGCTGGAGCGATCACTATCGCCATTTTATCCTCCTAGAAGATATACGTGGTGTATACGTCCATGAGACGACGACAGGACGTAGCAGATACACTCCCGCTGATGTCACGCGCAGGTTTTGAGACGATTTCACAAAAACTCCGACAAAATAAAGACGAAAAAAAGACTTTTTTAAGCTGATGAACCGATTAATTACCACCTACTATTCACCAATATAATGATTTTATGCCGATGATGCAATGACCGGATGTAAAGGACTTTGACACGTCTGACAGAGGGTATGTCGTTTTGACAGACATAGTTTGAGGGGATTTGTAAGTCTAACCGGCACTCATTAAAGCACGTAAGTCCTTTATCTAACAAACGAATGCAAGTTTTGCATCACTCCAAGCTACTGTTATTCCAACGTCTGCCTTTGAGGTTGCGTAAATACGTCCGAGTTTGACGACCGCCTGGACGATCACCAACGCCGGTCGATCACACGTCCAGGAAGAGAGGAACTGACGCCCTGGAAAAAGGGAACGGACGCCCGGGAAAAGAGGAACGAACGCCGGAAACAGCAGGACTTGGAACGGAAGGACAGCCGGAAACGCCGGGACGCCGGAACACCGGGACGCCGGAAACGCCGGGACGCCGGAACACCGGGACGCCGGAAACACCGGGACGCCGGAACGCCGGGACGCCGGAAACGCCGGGACGCCGGAACGCCGAAACGCCGGGACGATAAGGATGGCGGGTTTCTCGGAAAGAGTAATGTGGTGACATCTATTCAGAGAGTTCAGACCAGCCCGGCATGTGTGTCTTGGTGTACGGCGTGCTGTCTTTGGGAAGGCTTTCATCAACGGAAGTTACTCACACCGGTCTTTGATTGACGATTCGGATTGATTCGGAAGGGCTTTGAAAAAACGCCAAACAAAGGGGGAAAAGAAAAAGCGAATCCCCCTTT
>JAUVYQ010000020.1 GCA_030603035.1 Phycisphaerae bacterium
GTTTAAGGTGGAAAGTTTAAGGTGGAAGGTGTTTTTCATGGGAGGAGGCAAATTGTGAACAAATCAAGATTCTTAATTAAAGCTAAAGCTTTCGGTGGAAGATTTCTGCTGGTTATTCTGACATTGATTTTGTTGCTGGCAACAGCGATGTCAGGAGTGGCTCGGTCCCAGTCAAATGAAGCTGAGAAGCAGAAAATAATCCGCGAGGTAGCTGGCAACTGGATGGACATTGGGGAGGAACAATACAAAAGAGGTTACTTCGAAGCCGCAGAGCAGTCCTTCGTTGAAGCACAGAAGTACCAGAAATACTTAACTGCTGCTCAGCTTAAGCGACTAAACGGGGACCTGGAAAAGACGCACATAGCTATACTCGAAAGAAAGCGTATCTTAGACCATATTCGAACGGCGGATGAATTAGTCAGGCGAGGTCAACTAATCAAGGCCAAAGTGCATCTCGAAAAGGTCAAAGACAGTAAGTCTTTGACCAAAGAGGAGCTGGGAAAAGTTGTAGAAGGGCTTAAGATAATAGACGCTCGGTTAGCCGGCCAGAAAAAACAAATTACCGAGCTTTATAACCGCAGCGTGGAATTTTACCGCGCCGGTGAGCTCGAAAAGGCCCGTGACGGCTTTATTAAAGTTGCGAGCAGTGGCTTATCGGTGGCACCGGCAGGGGGAAAAACAGCAGAAGATTACCTGAACTTATTAGCTGTGAGGGTGAAAGTAAATGACCTTATAGCCCAGAACGACAAGCCTTCGGTTCAAGACCAGAATTCTGTGGTTGTTACCGTTGCCAAGCCAAAGGTCGTTGAGCTGAAGGTTCCTGAGCCAAAGATCGTTGAGCTGAAGGTTCTTGAGCCAAATGTGGTTGAGGTAAAGCTTGTTGAGCCAAAGGTTGCTGAATCGGTAACAGAAGAAGGCAGCTTCATCGAACAGGTTAATCGTAAAAGAAGAATCCGACGAAGCTACACTAAAACAGTTGTTGAGGATGCTAACGATAAGGCGTTAAGTTTTCTAAGTGAGGGCGAATTCGACAAGGCAAAAAAAGCGGTTGAGAGGGCTGAGCGGGTCGTGAACGAAAACCAGCTGGACCTTGGAGACGAGCTTTTCAAGCAATACAGCAGTAAGTTAAAACAACTGACCGGGAAAATAGTCGCGGAAGAGAATAAAAAGGCAGAGCAGCTGAGAATAGAGAAGGGAAAGGCAGCGATAGAGGCACAAAAAGAATACAGGATTAAAATAGAGACCGACAGGGCCAGGAGAATAGAGGAGCTGATGGCCACCGCGACGGCTTTTCAAAAACAACAGCGCTATGAGGAAGCTCTTGGTCAATTGAAAAGTTTGCTTGCATTAGACCCGCTACACGATGATGCGCTGATACTCAAGGACACGCTGGAGGATACGGTTAGCTTCCGCAAACAACTGGAGCTGCGGAAGGAAAGGGACGAGGCAAGAGAAGCTATTTTGCGAAAGACAGATGAGGCGGCAATTGCATATCCTGAAGAGCTTACCTTTGCGAAGGATTGGCGGGAGATTATCGCCAGTCCCTTCCGCAAACCTGACGAGCCGATCGGCCTGGATCCGGCTGACGTGGCCGCGTATAAACAATTAGAGGAAATCGTTGACCTTTCACAACTGACGCCGGAAATGGCTCTTAGCGAAGCGATAGAGGAATTAAAGAATTCTGTTGAGCCTCCATTGAATATAACTGTGTTCTGGCGGGATTTGGAGGACAACGCTGATATCATGCCAACCACGTCAATAAATATGGATGCGGTGTCGGCGATTCCGCTGGGCACGGCATTGAAGAGTTTGTTAAGAGCGGTTTCGGGCGGCTTTGCAGACCTTGATTACGTTGTCGAGGGTGGAGTAATTACCATAGCAACGGTAGGCTCACTTCCGCCGAGCAGGCTGGTAACGCGGGTTTATGATATTACGTATCTGGTTGGCCAGCCGGCTACTTATATGGGTGGCGGCATGATGGGCGGTATGGGCGGCATGATGGGCGGCGGCTACGGCGGCGGCGGTGGCGGCTACGGCGGCGGCATGGGTGGCTACGGCGGCGGCGGTTACGGTGGTGGCGGCGGTGGCGGCTACGGCGGTGGCGGCTACGGCGGCGGCGGCATGATGGGCGGCATGATGGGCGGCATGGGCGGCATGATGGGCGGCATGGGCGGCATGATGGGCGGCATGGGCGGCTACGGCGGTGGCGGCCAAGCGGCTTATAGTCTTGTGCGTCTTATCATGGAGACGATCGAGCCGGATAGCTGGTTCGAGACCAGTGATACCGGTGAAGGAACGATAACTCTTTACCCGAACGGCGGCGGCTACGGCGGCGGCGGCATGGGCGGCTACGGCGGTGGCGGCATGGGCGGATACGGCGGCGGCATGGGCGGCTACGGCGGCGGCATGGGCGGCTACGGCGGCATGGGCGGCGGCATGGGCGGCTACGGTGGCGGCATGATGGGCGGCGGCATGGGCGGCGGTGGCGTCAGCCTGCCTAAGAAGCTCGCAGTCCTGCAGACCCCCGAGGTTCATAAAGAGATAGAAAAACTGCTCAAGGAGTTGGGCAAGGCGCTCGGAAATCAGGTTGCCATCGAGACCAGATTCCTGGTGGTAACTGAGAATTTCCTTGAAGAAATCGGCCTGGATATAGACTTTATTTATAACCTTGGGGGCAAATGGGGTGTGGTTGATATCCAACAAGGGTCTTTAGGTACTGTTGCAACACAACCGACAGGCGTTGCGATGAGTCTGGGTGGTACTGGAGCGGCTGTCGAGATTAGTGGAGGTTATGGCACTTTACTTGATGACCTGCAGGTCAACTTCCTTCTTAGAGCGGTTCAGGCCCACAGAGATTCAACGACGCTGACTGCTCCGAAACTTACAGTTTTGACCGGAGAGTCGGCGACGTTCAATATCCAAAGAACTATTCCGATGGCGCTGCCGCCTATTCAACCAGGGGGGGCCTTTGTCGGCGGCGGCTACAGCGGGGTTAGTACGGGTGGTGGTTCAATCCCAAGAGAGATATACATACCGACTGGTACTGTTCTGAGTATTACCCCAACTATCAGTCCGGACAAGAAAAACGTATTGCTCAACATTATTACTAACCTGCAGGAATTCCTTGGAATAAGAAAAACTACAATCGAGACGCCTGTAACAAATGAAGAGGGGCAGACGACTGTTCAGTCGTACGAGGTAGAGCTTCCTGAGACAGAGAGCTCACAGCTTATGACGCGTGTGAGCGTGCCGGATGGTGGAACATTACTGTTGGGCGGCCAGAAAATGACCGCAGAAGTTGAAATAGAGGCAGGAGTGCCGGGATTAAGCAAGCTGCCGTTGATTGGAAGGCTGTTCAGCAACCGCAGCAAAGTCAAGGACCATAAGATATTGCTGATACTGGTTAGACCGACTATCATTCTGCAGGAAGAAGCCGAGGCCAGGGCAATTGCTGCAATGGAGAGCGAATTCTAACCTATAAAAAATTAAACGCAGAGAACGCTGAGAAACGATGGACGATGGAGGATGGACGATGGACGTCCCTCGTCCCTCGTCTCTCGTCCCTCGTTAAGCGGGTATCTCTAACGGGGAAAAATCTGTAAGAGGATAAAAATGTCTAACGGGATGAAGCGACAATTTCTGATTAGCTCATTAATTTTGTTATTTATACAGACCGTTGCCTCGGCGGCAGTCTTGTACGTTCCATCAAGGGACTATCCCACCATCCAGAGTGCCATTAACGCTGCTGTCAATGATGACGTGGTCGTTGTTGCTCCAGGCATCTGGACCGGCCCTGGCAACGTTGACCTGGACTTTGGGGGCAAGGCCATTACCGTAAGAAGCGAGATTAACCCTGACAATCCCAATCCGAGTATTATTGCTTCCACGATTATTGACTGCCAGGGTACCAGATACAACCCGCATCGTGCTTTTTATTTTCATAATGGTGAAGGCCCCAATAGTAAAGTTCTGGGTTTCACTATCATAAACGGTTACGCCAGAGGACTGGCAGGTGCGGCTGGGCGGTTCGGCGTCGACCCCCCTGTCCCTTATGAGTCCATCGACCCGGATGACGCCAATGGCATCCCACGCGCCGAGCGTGGTTCAGACTCCCTTGTTAGTGATGGTTACGGCGGCGCAGTCCTCTGCGAGGGCGCTTCGCCGACAATACAATATTGTGTTATAACCAACTCTACCGTTACCGGCGCCCAGGGTGGCGACGGTGCCCCCGGCCAGAGTGGGACGTGGACCTACCAACCACCGTATGACGTAAATGACCCCAATGCAGATGTGCCGGAGCCGGTAGATGTTGATGGCGGTCAGTGGGGTGGCCACGGCGGTGATGGCTATGGAAACGGTTACGGCGGCGCTATCGCTTGTAGGGCCGGCAGCAGCCCAATCATCAGTGATTGTACCATAAGTGATAATTTCGCCCGTGGTGGCTGCGGCGGCGACGGCGGAAACGGCGGAAACGCTGTGTCAGAGCCACCGAATGCATTCCCGCCGAATTACAGTGGTGGGTATGAAAGTTTCGGTGGAGACGCCGGAAGTAGCAACGGTGACGGTATCGGCGGCGGTATCTACTGCGATGACGCAAGCAGCCCAGCCATTACCAATTGCACCTTCAGCAACAACATCGCTGCGACGGGTAGAGCAGTGGGCGGCCTGGCAGGCCAGGGCAACACAATACCTGAGGACGAGGGTGGCCCGGCTACCGCCGGCGCCGATGGTTTGGTATTCTCCACCGGCGGTATTGCCGGCGGTGCAGCCTATTACGACACCGGCTCAGATGCAAACTTCACCAACTGTACATTCACCAGCAACAAGGCCTACGAGGCCTATATGTTCTACGACCCCTCCTTCGGCGAAGATATTTCAACATACACCGTAGGCGGCGCCTTGTATTCTGTCGCCAATAACACTATTACTCTCGATGACTGTAAATTCACAGGCAACTTAGGTGGCGCAGTCTATTGTGAATCCGGCTGCAATCTGAACTTCGACGACTGCTTATTCACGGACAACTCTGAAATCGCAAATGGCGGCGCTGTCTATATCAGTCCCGGTTGTACTGTAGATATCCAAAACTCTATCTTCGGGGGCAATTCAGCTTATGATGACGGCGGCGCCTTGAAGTGCAGAAGTGATGCCACCCTCACAAACTGCTCGTTCGGCAACAATGTAGCCGACAGCGACAATGACGGTTACGGCTACGGGGGCGCAATTGATGCCTATCTACCCGGCACAACCTTGATAATAGACGTCAACAACTGCAGCTTCACCGGAAATCAGTCCATATACGGCGGGGGTTTCTCTTCCGAGAACTTCGACGCCAATTTCACCAATTGCTACTTCATTGGCAACACCGCCCAGGAAGGTGGCGGCCTGGACCTCGTCAATGGAGATGTCTTTGTTACCGGCGGCGTCGTCAGGGGAAATAATGCCACAGACGGCGACGGCGGCGGCTTCGATTGTAGCTACACCATAACGCAAATCCGCGACTGCACTATTAGTGATAATTCCGCTGATGGTATTTATCCGACCGGCGGCAGCGGTGGCGCAATCAATTTCTACGGCTGGGCCCCTACGCAAACGGTCTTTAACTGCCTTATAACCGGCAACTCTGCAACCATTGACGGCGGTGCAATATTCTGCCGCAATGCAGCACCTGAAATCGGCAACTGTACCTTCAGTGGTAACCTCGCAGGAGGCTACGGCGGCGCAATATTCTCTGATTTCATCTCCGATCCAAATATTACCGACTGCATATTCGAGAGCTGCAGCAACCACGCAATACACGAACAGGACGTCGGTGGCAACGCAATCGTAAAATACAGTTTATTCTATGGCAACCCCGACGGCGACTATTACGATTCGGGAACAGGTTTAACTTACACAGGAGCCGGCGAGATTGGCAGCATTCCCGGGGGCAGCAATAATCTATACGGCGACCCGCTCTTTGTAACCGGCCCCTTGGGCGAGTTTTATCTACGGCAACAGCCTGTTCAGCCGCTCCCACAAAGTCCTGCCGTCGACACAGGAAGTGCTGACGCAAATGATCCGAATATCGGCCTGGACACCTATACCACCCGCACCGACAGTATTGGCGATGCCGGTACCGTTGACATGGGCCACCACTACGGGGACCCCTCAGGTCTTCGTGAAGTTCAGCTGACTGCTACCGTAGTGGGCGGCCACGGCATGGTTGAACCGACTGAACCGGCCCCCATTAGTTATGACCCAATATCCGGTATTTACACTTACTACCGCGGCACGGTGGTAACACTGACTGCTACTCCCGAAGCGGGCTACCGCGTCGCAAGCTGGTCCGGAACCATCAGCGATGGCTCAACGTCTCTGACCAATATTGTTGTTATGAGCTCCGACAAAGCCGTCTCTGTCCAGTTTGAAAAGCCGAGGGTCATCCTGGTTCCGGCAGACTATCCCAACATCCCTGGAGCAATTCGTGCAGCCGGGGAGGGCGACCAGGTTGTTATCTCGCCCGGGCTCTACAGGCCTGGTGATCTCGGAGGCATCGTCATCTCCGGCAAAAACATTACTCTGACTTCTATCAATCCGGATGACCCTAACGTTGTGGCTGACACTATTTTGGAGGGTTACCGGATATCTATCTCTAACGTAGGACCCGAGACAGTCCTGACCGGCTTTACTATGAGAAATACATATTGGATTACCGCAAGTGGTTTGGATGGGCAGGACCCCGGAGACTCTGGCTTCAATGGCCTCACTATCCGCTCCGGTGCAATTGATATTACTGATGCTTCTCCTACCCTTGTGAATATTGTGATTGATAATATTTCGATTACCGCAGGTGATGGCGGCGATGGTGTCAATGGTAACGACGACAATGTCAACGGCGGCAACGGCGGATGGGGAGGCAGCGCCTATGGCGGCGCAATCTATTTCGAAAACAGCAGCCCAACCCTGAAGGGTATACAGATTATCAACTGTGCGGCCTACGGAGGCACCGGTGGCGACGGCGGCAACGGTAATGACGACCCTCCCGGATATGGGGGCAGAGGCGGAAGCTGGACGTTTGAGGAACACGACGAGGCCTGGTGGGAGGAAATTGGACTTGGCTGGGACTATCCGAGGGACCGCTATGGAAATTATCTGCTTGTAGGAACCTATGAGGATTACTGGATGTACACCGCTATGGGTGCAGCAGCTTACATCGATTCGACCAGCAAGCCTACTTTCATTGATTGTACTTTTGCGGACAATCAAACCGGAAGCGGCTATTGTGGTGTTGGCGGAAGTGGGCCGCTTGGTTCCCCAGGGCCTGGTAATCATCGCAGAATACAGAGTTTCGGGACGGGGATATACTGCGAGGTCGGCTCGGCGCCAACATTTATTGACTGTAATTTTAGCGATAACGTGGCGGATAGCGATGTTCCCACTACAGACCACAGCTTCTATTTAACTTATGGTGGCGGATTGGCTTGCGGCACATTGACACCTAAAGAAAATCCTGGAAGTGCTCACTCGGCGAAATTGATAAACTGCACTTTCACCGATAACGCTGCAACTATTGGTGGAGCTGTTTTCTGGGCAGACACGGCACCGAGCATCGAAGACTGCAACTTCAGCGATAACTATGCCTATCAAGGCGGGGCAATGTTCTGCGGCGAAAATAGTATGCCGCTGATTGTCGGAAGCAGCTTTACCCAAAATGATACCGGCTATGTTTATATTGACGACCCGAACTTATATTATACCGTGCTGGGCCTTACGGTCGGCCCGCCTATTGAGGACGTGCTCGGGCTGGGAGGCGCTATGGTGTGCTCCTCATCGGGGGCACGTATCGTTGACTGTCTGTTTAACAACAACACCACCAGCTGTTCCGGCGGCGGAATCTATACCACCGGCAACGAGAAGCTGTTGGTCAAGAACTGCCTGATAACTGAAAACTCCGCCGACAGGGACGGCGGAGGTATTTCGGCCAATTGGCACTCGGAGCCCAACATTATCAACTGTACGATTGCCGAGAACATAGTTACAGGAGATGGTTTTGCTGCCAGCTATGGCGGCGGCGTGTGCTGCTCATATGAAGCTTATGCGCTTATCACTAACAGTATAATCTGGGGCAATTACGCTCTTAACGGCTGGGACCTCGCCATCAGCACCGGCTTCGAGCACGACCCGAGGCCGGCTTATGTGAAAGTCGCCTACAGCGACATTAAGGGCGGTGAGACAGCGGTCTTTGTCGATACCGGCTGCACCCTTGTCTGGGATTCCACCAATTTGAGCGGCACGAGCGATGACGTTCCTCTGTTTGTAAGCGACTATGTGGGCGAGAGGTATTACCTGAGTCAGCCCTATGTCGTTCCACCTGACCCCAATCAGACAGAACTGAGTCCGTGTGTGGATGCCGGCAGCACCTACGCATATTTGCTCGATATGTATAGACACACGACCCGTACAGACAGAGTAATTGATGCCGGCATCGCGGATGTGGGTTATCACCATCTTCTGACAACCGATTTGGTCGGCGACTTTGATTTTAACTATATGGTGAACATATCTGATTTGGCGCTGTTCCTGCTGCACTGGCTCGAGGAATGCGGCCCGCCGGATTGGTGTCACGGGGCGGATTTGAATCGAGACGGGGTCGTTAACTTTATCGATTATATAATTTTTGTGGAGAATTACGGATTAAGTGACACTACGCCTCCAGAGCCGGACCCGATGACCTGGGCCGTTGCTCCCAACTCGATTGGGCCGACCTCGATTTATATGGCCGCGACGACGGCCTACGACAATGCCACCGGACCATACGTGGAATATTACTTCAAATGCGTCTTCGGCGGTGGACACGACCGTGGTTGGAGCCCCAGCCCAACATATACCGATACAGGGCTGGTCAGGGGCAACGAATACGGCTACCAGGTAAAGGCCCGCGATACATCGGCCAATCGGAACGAAACCGAATGGTCGATTATCGGCTATGCCGTGCCGGGCGAAGACGTAATGCCACCGGTAACGGACCCGAATGCTTACAATCCGTATAAGAGCACGTGGGCTATGCCGCCCACTCTTTCTACCGGAAGGTCAATACTTATGGTTGCTACCACAGCTACCGACGAAAACGGCGTGGAATACTATTTCGAGTGCACATTCGGTAACGGGCACAACAGCGGCTGGCAGGGGAGTCCGACATACGAAGACATGGGCCTGGATCCCAATACCACATATACCTACCGCGTCAGGACTCGTGATGGATGGGACCCTCCAAATCAAAACTACGGATTTTGGTCTGATGAAGCTTCTGCAACTACTCCTGAAGGTGTGCCTCCGCTGCCTGACCCTGCTGAGTGGCTTACGCCGCCTGAGTGGAGGACAGATCCAAATACTGGTCGGCTTGGGCATTATATGGAAGCTGAACCGGCTGATGATGCCGTTAATAATCCCTGCATGTATTACTTCGAATGCGTTAACGGCAGCGGCTTAGATAGTGGCTGGCAGCTTAGCAACGTTTACGCGTACTTTCATACAAGCTCTTGTGTGTATGTAGTGAGGTATCGCGATGCGGTAGGTAACGTAGGACAAGATTCGGATCCTGCGTATACAGGAGCAAGGCCGTGGTAATAAACTGAAAGCTAAAAAGTAGAAATTCAAAACCGTAATTTAAAATTCAAAACCTATTTAATTTTGAGTTTTACGCTATGGTTTTTCACTTTACATTTTCAGTTTTCCGCTTTAGTGTCTGGTAGCCGTAGTGTGTGATGAGATGGTCAAGTATGACCAGGGCCGTATAGTTCTCGGCAACCGGCCAGATGCGACCCACAATCGTGGCATCACGCCTGGTGATAGCCGCCAGTTCTTTGTTCTCCAGGGTATACTTGTCGATCGTCTTCTGTGGTTTGTCAATAGTGGATGTGGGCTTGACCGTAAGCCTGACAATGATAGGCTGTCCGGTAGAAAGGCCGCCTGTAATACCGCCGGCATTATTTGACTGGAAAACAACTTTGCCGTCTTCGGCTCGCATCTAGTCGTTATTTTCGCTGCCGGTCATATCTTTTACGGCAAATCCGGCGCCGACCTCGACGCCTTTGACGGCACCGATACCGAGCATTCGGCCCAATTCGGCGTCAAGTTTATAGAAGACCGGCTCGCCGAGGCCTATGGGGACGCCGGTTACGACGACTTCAACTATGCCGCCGACGGAATCCTCCTCAAACCTTTTTCCATTGTCCCGGGATGGGGACGGGGAATTGGCCGTTTTCGTCGGCTTTGACAGGGGCCGGGCTGTCGTAGTCCAGGTCGTCGAGATAATCGCAAAACTGGAAGTTGGACTTCATCATCTGGTCCCAGGTGACCGTCTGGCCGGTATGGCAGGCGGCGCGGCCCATAAGCGATGTGAGGTCTGAGTAGACCGCGCGCTTTGTTTCATTATGCGGCCGATCGTTGCGGATGCTGTCGATGAAAACGTTCCACTCATACTGCCAGGGACTGTAGCGGTCCTTTGTGGGCGTCCACGAGATGTTGGCCCTTTCGATCCGCTGGTCCTTGAACGTATGGACGGTAGCGGCGTGGATGTTGCCGGAAAATTGCGCGGCGCACCTGGTTCCGTGAATGAAAGTAGCGAACTCGCTGCGTGCTGCGTGTCTTGGCACAATTCGTCGAAAACCACAGAACGCCTTGGTTCCGTCGGCGAAGGTGAACTCCATCGAGTAGATGTCGATGTTCTGCCCGTGATCCGTGCTGTTGGGCACCCGGCCGCCCATGCCGACGACAGAGACCGGCCAGGCCCCTTTGATCCAGCAACACTCATCTATCTGGTGGATGAGGTAATCGACCATGTGCCCGGAGCCTATCCAGAACAAATGTATCCTTCCGAATTGCAGTTGGCTCATCATCTCGTTGGACTTTTCGCCCTGACTCTTAAGCCATCCGCCGCCTCCCAGGCGGTTGGCGCGTATCAGTGGTATTTCGCCCATCTCACCGTTGCGGATCTTGTCAATCAGCGCCTTGCGTGCCGGGGAATGACGGCACTGCAGTCCAGCGGAGACCTTGACGTTTTTCTTGTCGGCCATCTCTCCTGCCCGAAGCAGTCGATGCAGACCACCCGGGTCGGACGCAAATGGTTTTTCCATGAAGACGTTGATGCCCTTCCGGATGGCATACTCAACGTGGACCGGCCGGATATAAGCACGCGTCGTGCACAAGGCAATGTCGCCGGGCTTGAGGATGTTGACGGCCTTGCGGTAGGCATCAAAACCGATGAATTTGCGGTCCGTGTTGACGTCGATTTTGTCGGGAAACCTTTTCCTCAGCGCCTTGAGCGACCTTTCCATCTTCTCCTCGATGAGATCGGCCGTGGCATATAGCTTGACCGGCCCGCTGTCAGGAACAGACAGGGCGTCGCCGACGGCGCCGGTACCGCGGGCACCGCAGCCAATCAGCGCCAGGCGGATAGTGTTATCCTCTCGGGCGAAGGCGACGGGCGAGATCTGCCCGAGCACGGCCGCCCCCGCAGCGAGCGAACCACTCTTTTTCAGAAAGTGCCGACGGTTGAATTTTGACTTGTTGATAGATTTAGTCATGTCTGTCTCCTTGATTTGTGATTGAATTTACAATTTTAGCTTCTTAGAAAACACGAAGGATAACACATCTGGGGCGTGAATGCAAGAAAAAACTGAGATTTTCTGTTTGACTTCATAAATTGTGCTCCTGCACACTTCACATCCTATGATACAGGGTACTGCATCCGATGTCAAGTGCTTTGGCCGTCAATGTGGCCCGTTTTCCCGTCAGAATCCGTTAATCTACTGCAGCATCTGGTATTCTGCCGTTTCTTCAACGTACCTGTGTTCAACATGTGACCAGTTGCCAAATAGTTAACTTGTCACAAAATCTCCATTTTTGGCCTTAAAATAGCCCTTGTCTTTCCCGTTGACCTTGCCTCTTTACCCTCAAATCGTAGGCTCTGTATGCCTCTCTGATATCATGGTTTGGGCACATTTTTGTAGTGCGGGGATTGGCCAGAGATATTGACTCTCAACACGGTCGGGCACACCTTATAGTTTCTCATGCTTTTGCTCACCTGCCAATAAACTGGGTAAAAAAGCCCTGGAAGTTTTCCGGGCCTTTTTTTTGTAAGCGTTCACGCGGCAAAACCTCATTTGGGGTTCATTAAAGCAGTTTGTGTTATCAAGTCAATACCTTTTTTAGTCTTTTTTAGCAAATTTTTCACCGCGTAGTTGGTCAAATCGGCTATAACAGCCTAAAATTGGAATATTTACTCGGTGAACGCTTACTTTTTTTTAATCCGCGAAATTTTATTTGGCCTTTAGCGTCTGGTAGCCGTAGTGTACAAGCAGGTGGTCGAGTATCACCATTGCAGTATAGTTCTCAGCAACCGGCCAGATGCGACCCACAATCGTGGCATCACGCCTGGTGATAGCCGCCAGTTCTTTGTTCTCCAGTGTGTACTTGTCGATTGTCTTCTGTGGTTTGTCAATGGTGGATGTGGGCTTGACCGTAAGCCTGACAATGATAGGCTGTCCGGTAGAAAGGCCGCCTGTAATACCGCCGGCATTATTTGACTGAAAAACGACTTTGCCGTCTTCGGCACGCATTTGGTCGTTATTCTCGCTGCCGGTCATATCTTTTACGGCGAAGCCAGCGCCGACCTCGACGCCTTTGACGGCACCGATGCCGAGCATTCGGCCCAATTCAGCATCGAGTTTATAGAAGACCGGCTCGCCGAGGCCTGTGGGGACGCCGGTTGCGACGACTTCAACCACGCCGCCGGCTGAATCACCTGTGGCGGCAATCCGGTTGCAGGCATCAACCATTGTCTGTGCGGCGCCCAGGTCAGGACAGTTTAGTATGGGATGCACGCCGTATTTGTCGTGTATCGCAGCGGCCGTAAGCTTTGGGGCCTTGGAGCGGATAGCGTCGATTTCCTGCTCAATATCAGCTAATATTTTGATTTTTTCGAGAAATCGCATATCCGGCGTTATGCGGTTCTTGACGTAAATTTCCTGGTAAAACGGGTCGAGGTCACGCCGCATCTTCTTGTACGCGCAGGTGTACTTAAAGGCCTCCTCGGCAGTAACGTCGGGGCATCGGATTGAGGCAAGCTCTTTGACGTAGGAAAATACTTCGATACCGCATTTTCTCAGCGTCTTTTTGGCGACATATCCGGCAGCGACGATGGGGGAGGTATAGCGTCCACTGAATAGACCCGCACCGATAGCATCGTCGTCGGAACCGTACTTTATGAACGAAGCATAGGAAGCATGGCCCGGACGGGGCGTACGGTTCGTATCCTGGTACTGCTTGATGTGAATGAAATGGCGGTCAAGGTTGGGAATCAGAATTGAGAGGGGGGTTCCATTAGTGTGGTTTTTGTTGCCGGCGCCCTCGACGGTGTCGGCTGCGTTCAGGCCGGTATAGATAATCGGCAGGTCCGGTTCTTTTCGCGGGCTGCTCAATTCGTCGGCGCCCGGCTTTCTAAGAAGCAGGTCCCCATAAATCTCCTGCTCGGCAAGATACATACCGGGCGGAACGCCCTGTACGATGGCTGTCAAGCCGTCCTGATAAGAGCCACCGGCAATCGTTACCTGAAATACCCGTCCAATATGACAACCTAACATTTTCTATTCTCCTCAAAATCGCCTTAATTAAACGCAGAGAAAAAACTAAAATTAAAAAAACTCAGCGGGCTCTGCGAACTCGGCGGTAAAAAGATTTAATCTCAACTATTTCATTTCCATATTTGCGCCGATACTTTTCATCAATTTCACATAATCAGGAAACGTAACGCTCATCGCCTCAGCGGTGTCGATGCTGGTTTGACCATCCAAGTTTAAGCCCGCCAGCGACAGGGCCATTACGGTTCGGTGGTCACTTCTGCCGTCTAATTGAGCCGGTTTGACTTTGCTGTGTCGTATTATAAGGCCGTCGGGCAATTCTTCAACATCTACGGCCATTTTTTTCAGCTCTTCGGCCATACATTTGATTCGGTCGGTCTCTTTACCTCGTGCCTGGGCGACATTAACAAGGCGGGTTGTCCCTTCGGCGAAGGCGGCGGTAACAGCCATAGCCGGCAGGGCATCGGGTGTTTGATTCATATCTATCTCGATACCTTTAAGCGTCGCGGCTTTGATAGTTACCGAGGTCGGGCCGATGCTGATATCGGCGCCCATCGCCTTTAGATAATCGACCACTGCTTTGTCCGGCTGACTATCTGAGAAATCCAGGCTGAGCAGGGTTACCTCGTCCGCGACCAAGGCGGCGGCGCAGAGGAAAAACGTGGCACTGGAGAAATCGGCACCGATTGCGGCATCAAAGGACTTGTAACTTTGACCGCCTTTGATTTTGAATTTGCAGAACTGCTGATTTTCGTATTCTATTTGCTGTTTATCGAGCCAATCAAGGGTCATTTGCACATAGCCCGGCTCATTGAGCAGGGTAACGTTTATTTCGGTATCTCCGGCCGCCAGAGGCGTGCATAAGAGCAGACTGGATAGATATTGGCTGGTATGGCAGGCGATGGTGGTTTTTCCACCTGTGAGTTTGCCGGTTACCTGGACGGGGGCTGTCCTCAATTTCGAATTTCGAATTTCGAATTTCGAATTTTTTTTGAGGCTGGTGCATTTTGCACCCAAATCGCCGAGGGCGTCCATTAACGGCCCGACGGGGCGGGTCTGGATTTGTTCATCGCCGGTGAAGGTAATGGTCTGGCCTTTCCCAGCCAGAGCGGCCGAACCCATTGCGATACGCAGCGTTGTGCCGGAATTGCCCACATCGATGGATTCAGGCGGGGCGGTGATTTCGCCGCCCGTGCCGATTATCTTCCAGAGTTTCGAATCGGATGTGTCAATGCGGGCACCTAACGCCCGGTAGCAGTTGACCGCTGCTTGCGTGTCGCCTGAGGCAAGCGGGCTGCGAATAGCACTTTCACCGGCGGCTAAAGAGGCGATTACAACGGCGCGAATGGTATGCGATTTGGAGGCAGGCATTACCACCTCACCGGCAAGCCGGGATTTTTTCACAATCAACTTCATAGCTAATATCGTATTGCGTATATCGTATTGCGTATTGCGTACTGGATTTTTACCAGAAATGACGAAGAATTAAAAGAAGATTTTTAGTTCGTGGTTCGTAGTTTTTTGGGCTCTCTGTAGCTCAGCTAAAAACTAAACACTAAGAACTCAAAACTATTCTGTGTGCCAATCGGCTCGGTCGTCTTTGTGCTTTATGAAGATTTCCACATCTTTGATGTCGATTGCACCATCGGCATTGATATCGCCGAGTAGATAACTTTCCGGCGATTTGGTGCTGTTTAACAAATTCGTGAGCAGGATAGTAAAATCTAAATCGTTGACAATACCATCGGCATTGAGGTCGTACCAGAAGATGCTGTCGCTGTCATATCCGGCGTTGACCCCATTAGAAGTTGCCGTCTTACTTCTAACGGGGCTAGCATTCCAGGCCAGGCCGTAGCGCTGCGCTGCGTCTGTTGGGTTCGGGTCTCTAATATCGTTGGTAGAGACAACAATTTCGTAATTGGTATAGTTGGCGTCTGCCCGGCAGTAAATGTGCTCAACGTTGTCAACGCTGCTGTCGCTATAATCGAGCAGATAATCGTTGGCGGGGTCAATTGAGTCAACGGCCCAGAGTTCGAGGCGAAGGTCGGCATCTTTCTCCGGCATCGGCTCAAAAGGATAAGCGTTATTGTAGTGCCTGTTCCAAACGGCTGTGGCCGTAATAAATTTGTCTGCCGGTTGTGTGAGGGTGATTTTGTAGATATTTTGTGGGTTCTTGCTTTTTTGCAGCCGGTTATTGTCCCAGCCGGTTGTTGAGACGTAGCCGGGTTTATTTCGCCCGGCAATTAAATGTTTGTAGGCGCCAACCGCATTTACCATTCCGGCCCCTTGAATATAGTCCAGCGGGACCTGATGGTCATCGTCGATTTGGAGCCGGCCCTTGTGCCAGTAGGGCAGTTTGGTTGCCGAATTCAGCAAAATGGCTTTTATGACGCAATTTCCGCCGTCGGGTGAAACAGTGGAGCTGAGGTCCGGGTCTTCTCTGGCCTTCTGAACGAGCAGGCCGATTGTTCCTGCAACTATCGGGGTCGAGAAACTCGACCAGCTGCCGGTTGGTTCATAGCGGTTGGACTCGTTTGCGTCGGCAGCGAGGCAATTTCCGGGAGCGACGATATCAGGCTTGCATCGGCCGTCCGCAGTTGGGCCGAAACTCGAATGCTCCGGATAAGCCAGGGCGAAATGTGCCAGATTGGTTGCAAGATTTTCGGTGTTCACGGCATCAACCACACCAACGCCGATAGCGTTTGCTGCGGCACCGGGATAAAGAGGAGGGGCGTTAGCATCGGAGCCGTTGCCTATGCCGGCCACGACGATAAGGCCATAGTGCTCGGCCAATGATTCGATTCCCCTTGTCCACCAAGCTTCAAATGGGTTGCCGATGCTGGCGGTTACAATGTCTGCGTCCGGCGGCGAGTGAGGGAATACATTATTGATTAAGAAATGCCAGAATTCATAGATATCGGCCTGGGCCTCTGGCGCTGTGCCTTGATAGTAAAATTCTCCGAGGTGTGGATTAAATGCATCAGGGTCTTCGCCGAGCAATATAGAGCAAATGGCTGTTGAGTGGGGTGAAATACCCGGCAGCAGTTCGGCTTGGTCGTGAAACCCTAATTGTTTGCCTTTGAAGCAGTCGTGCCCGATACTCGGCCGGTAATCGTTTTGAGGTTCACCGTCGATATAAGTAAAGCTTCGGGAGATAACAGCGAATTTGACGCTGGCGCCTGTCAAACCGGGGGCTATCTGTCTCAAGGCATAAATTCCGGCGTGGTTCAGGCCTTGCGGCTGCAGTGCTTCGGCTACAGCGATAGCGTTTACAGGTGCGAACAGAGCAGCTGCGCAAGTCATTAAGGCCAGTACGAGTATTTTTTTAGCAGTTTGTATCATTCCATAACTCCGGAGGTGGCGGTAAAATCCAAAAGGCACAAAGTTGCTCCCCCGGCTGCCGACCTCCTTGGCCTGTAATTTTGTCTCCGAATTCTTGTTAGTATGATACCATAAAGCGACTTTGTTTTCAAGTAAATTATCCGGCTGGCTCCTGCAATATTCCGCTTTTCAGCATTGAAAAGCCGGTTTCCGAAAACTTAATTCGGAAATCTTGCTTTATCGGGCTCTGGTTGGTATACTCAAGCCGATATTCCGGCTATGCTGGGTTAAAGGGTTGCCATAATTATGAAAGTGATTTTAAATTCCGGACAAATCGAGCAAATTCTCAAGGATTTGACAAGCCGCATTATTTCTGAAATCCCCCGCGACCTGGATATTGCCGTAATCGGTATCCGCAGTAGAGGAGAGATTCTCGCCCAGAGGTTATCGGGCCGATTATCACAGCAGCTCGGCAAAGATGTTCCGTGTGGGACTCTGGATATAACGCTTTACCGTGACGACTTGAATTCACCGCAGGGCACTGCCCAGCCGCAGGTTCGAACCACTGAAATCGGTTTCGATATAGACGATAAAATCATTATTCTGGTTGACGATGTTCTATATACCGGGCGCTCAACGCGTGCAGCGATGGATGCACTTATAGATTTAGGCAGGCCGAGGGCGATAAAACTGGCGGTCCTTGTTGACAGGGTCGGCAGGGAGCTGCCGATACAGGCCGATTACGCCGGTTATAAAAGCGATGCTGCACCCGACAAATTAGTGCAGGTTTTTCTCTCCGAATCTGATGGAAAAGAGAAGGTTGTCATCGAGTAAAATCAAAACGAATTATGAATATCGAATCCGTCCCGTCTGAAGCCGGGCCGGACCTGGACGGCATCGAATATCGAAATACGAGATACGATATTATGGCGTTAATAAGAAAAAGTAAGCAATTCAAGTGGCGGCGCAAGCATTTACTTGGCCTACGGGAGTTGAGTGTCGAAGAGATTACGTATATTCTTGACACAGCCAAAGGTTTTGAGCAGATAAGCACCCGGTCGGTAAAAAAGGCCCCGCCTTTGCGAGGCAAGGTGGTAGTGAATTTGTTTTTTGAAGACAGCACCCGGACGCGAAACAGCTTTGCTCTGGCGGCAAGCCGATTAAGCGCAGATGTTATAGAGTTCACCGAGAAAGCCAGTTCGGTCAGTAAAGGCGAGACACTTTTAGATATGGCCAGGAATCTGGAAGCAATGGGGATTGATATTGTTGTGATTCGGCACAGTGCCGGCGGCGTGCCGAAATTTTTGAGCAGGAATATCAACGCCTGCGTAGTCAATGCCGGTGACGGGTTCTGTGAGCACCCGACACAGGGTCTTCTGGACGTCTATACCATTCGCAAAATCAAAGGCACTCTTGAGGGTCTGAAAATAGCAATTGTCGGCGATATTGCGCACTCGCGCGTTGCCCGCAGTGATATGTGGGCGATGACAAAGCTCGGTGCCGAAGTTATATTTGTTGGCCCGCCGACCCTTATGCCGCCACAGTTGAGCCGGCTGCCGGTTAGTGTAAGCTATTCGCTTGATGAGGTCATCGAAAAGGTTGATGTGATAAATATGCTTCGGATTCAGTTTGAACGGCTGGGCGGTAATCCTTTTCCTTCGATACGGGAATACTCGCACTATTTCGGACTGACTGTGGAGCGTATGAAAAGGGCCAAACCCGATATTCTGGTTATGCACCCCGGGCCGATTAACAGAGGACTGGAGATGGAAAGTGAAGTGGCAGACGGCCAGAACAGTGTTATACTCGAACAGGTAACCAATGGCCTGGCCGTGAGAATGGCGGTGCTGTTCCTGGTCAATCAGGCAGCAGCGCAAGGGGATTGATAATTGATTATTGATAACTTATTGTTGTGTAGGAGTACCTAATGAAGTACATGGTTAAACTTGAGAAGACTGACGAAGGTTATGCCGTCTGGTGTCCCGGGTTGCCTGGATGCTGGTCCCAGGGTGCAACTGAAGAAGAGGCGCTCGAAAATATAAAGGACGCTATAGAGACATACCTTGCAACAGTCAAGGAGCTGCTGAAAGATAAAACCACTCGTTTGGTTGAGGTGGCGGTGTAATTATGCCAAAACTTCCAGGTGTGTCCCACAGTCGCGCTGTCAGGGCCTTTGAGAAAGCAGGCTTTCGGGTGGTCCGCGAAGGTAAGCATATATCAATGACCGAGGGCGGACGAATTATCATCATCCCTCGCGCAAATCCAATCAACTCTTTCACGATGGGTGGGATTATCAAAGATGCAGGGATGACGATAAAGGAATTCAAGAAACTGCTCTGAGGCAGCTCGAAAGGAGACAAAGGTTATGGCCGCGATAGAGATAGAAAGAATGTTAACCCTTGTGTCTCAGCTATTAGAGATTCCTCACAGCAGAAGGGAATTGATTATTTCAATATGAGTTCTGAATTATTGATAAAAAACGGGCGGGTGATAGACCCTGCGAACGGCATCGACAGAAAATGCGATGTGCTTATCGTTGATGAGAAGATTGCAGAGGTCGGAGAAAAGACCCAAGACTCAGGACTCAAGACACAAGACTGTAAGGTCATTGATGCCGCCGGCAAATTGGTAACGCCGGGTTTAATTGATATCCACGTTCACTTCCGCGAGCCGGGCGATGAAGAGGAGGAAACAATAGCAAGCGGCTCGGCAGCAGCGGTGGCAGCGGGTTTTACCTCGGTCGTCTGTATGCCGAACACTAATCCGCCTATCGAAAATGAGACCGATGTCGAATATGTTCATCGAAAGGCCAGGCAGGCAAGAAAGACCCACGTCTATACAATGGGGGCTATCACAAAGCGAAGAGAGGGTGTTGAGCTTGCGGAGATGGGGCTGATGGCCGAGGCCGGCGCCGTTGGTTTTACCGATGACGGCAGGGGGGTTCAGGACCCGTCGATTATGCTGCGGGCTCTAAAGTATGTCGGTATGTTTGATGTGGTTATGGCTCAGCACTGTCAGGATGATAGTTTTGCCGGCAAAGGTGTGATGAACGCCGGTTACTATTCGACGATACTTGGCCTGCCGGGGGCCGATGCACTGGCTGAAGAGGCGATGCTATGGCGGGATATTCAACTTGTTAAGAAGATCCGACCAGGGCGAATTCGCTACCACGCCCAGCATATATCGACAGCGGGGTCGGTTGAGCTAATAAGGGCTGCTAAAAAAGATTCTTTGCCGATTACCTGCGAGGTGACGCCGCATCATTTGCTTTTGACCGAGCAGTGCTGCGCCGAATATGACACCAACTACAAGGTAAATCCGCCGTTGCGGTTGGCCAAAGATGTTGAGGCACTAAAGCAGGCGATTGCCGAAGGGCTGGTTGACGCTCTGGTTAGCGACCACGCACCGCACCTGCAAAGTGAAAAGGAGCTGGAATTTTTAGCTGCTCCTTTTGGCATAGCAAGTCTGGAATGTGCCCTGGGTCTTTACGTCAAGGCGTTAATCGAGCCGGGTATTCTGGACTGGCCCGGCTTAGTTCGATTGATGACGGAAAAGCCGGCCAAGATAATCGGCGTTGATAAGGGTACGCTCGGTGTAGGCAGGCAGGGCGATGTTACCATTATCGACCCGGATGCCGAATATGAAATTGACGTCAACCAATTCCGCTCTAAAAGCAGGAACTGTCCCTATCACGGCTGGATAGTCAAAGGTAGGGCCGATAAAACAATTGTAGGCGGGGAGATAAGATTCGAAGCTTAAAGCGATATGGTAATCGGTTAAATGGTTAAATAATTACTACTCACCGGTTACCAGTTACCAACTTAATTTTTTAGCTTTTAATTTTCAGTTTGAAAATATATAATGGAAATATCAGGATTAATCCAATCATATAATGTTAGAGGAATTACACAGGCTAATCACAATGGAGAAGAATCATGGGCATTACTTATGTTGAAGGCCAGGTGAAGGGACCTACTAAAAAGCAGAAAACCGTTAAGTTCCTCATCGACAGTGGGGCAACATATTCACTCCTTCCCAAGAAAGTGTGGAAGGCGATTGGTTTAAAGCCAAAACGCAGGGTGTCATTTACTTTGGCTGATGGGACAACGCTTGAGAGAGCAGTATCAGAGACATATATCGTTCTTCCACAAGGCCAAGCCCATACACCGGTGGTTTTGGGTGAAGAAAGCGACCAGGCTCTATTAGGTGTAGTGACATTAGAAATTCTCGGTCTCGTGTTTAATCCATTCGACCGGACCCTTAATCCGATGCGTATGTTGCTATGTTGACAAATCATAGAAAAATGAATCACAAGAAATAGTAGAATCGATTCAATATGTAATGTCCAATGAATGGAGAAATCAGGATGGGAAAGGAGTATATACTGGCATTGATAGTGGCCTTGCTGGCCTTCTCGGGATGCAAGAGACAGAATGATACGCAAACCCCTCGAACCCCTATCTGTGAGGGAGTGATTTGGATTCTCCAGTGGACAGACCAATCAGGGAGTTCGCACGGAATGTCTCGGGCGTCATTTCCAGTATCATTCCCCGGTGGGAGCGGCAGCTGGGATATGGATTTGTACGGACGGCTATTTATCACGCATCTTGAAGTTGTTAATAATCAGCAGAGAGATTTGGGCCCCATGATAATCCCCTTTGAGAGGATTGACTCGATACAGTTTGGCGAGGGTGGACGCATCTTTGAAAAAACGAAGGAATAGACGACCGAACAATTGCATGGGGACTGACTTGGTAATCCGCGCCGCTCCTAATTATTCGCCTACAAACTATATACTATACGCAATACGCGTCACGCAATACGAGATTCGAGATGATTATTATCGACGGTCATAATCTGCTGCATTCAATTGTAAAGATAAGTGAAGAAGCTGGGTCGATTAGCGATGTTCAGTTGTGCCGAATTGTTGGCAGGTTCTTAAGACTGACCGGCGAAAAGGGCGAGATTGTTTTCGATGGTACGGGGCCGCGGGACAAAAGCGGATTCGATAATATAAGCAATCTGGAGGTATTTTTCGCGGGTATAGGTATGGACGCTGACACGGTAATCGAAGATAAAATAAAAGCAAACACTGCACCGAGAAGATTGACCGTTGTCAGTAGCGACCGAAGACTGCGGGATGCAGCCCGGGCGAGAAAAGCGACATCGGTTAAGTCTGAGGTTTTCTGGAATAATCTTCAGAAGCAATTGAGGCGGAAAAAGACATTCAAAGAGCCGGCAGCGAAACGACGCGGACTAACTAAGGGCGAAACCAAACAATGGCTTGAGTTTTTTGGTCTTGAGCAGTAATGTTATGCGTAAACGTGCTAAAAAATATTCCGGCAAAAATATAACGCTGCTAAGAGAGTTAAGGTAAAGCTATGTGCTATGTGCGATTCCGGAAAGGCTAAAGCAACGCTCATTGAAGAGTTGCAGACGCTGCGGTCTCGCGCAGCAGAGCTGGAACGGATAGAAGCTGAACACAAAAAAGTGGAGCAGAAACTCAAACAATACCAATTTATGGTGGAATCCGCACATGATGTTATCTTCTTTAAAGACCTGAAAAGCCGATATGTTATCGCCAACGACAAAACCTTAGAGGCCTTCGGATTACCTCGTGAGCAAGTCATCGGAAAGAATGATTATGAAATAATGCCAGAGAAAGAGGAAGCCGGAAAAAATATCGAAGATGACAAGATTGTTTTCGAGACAGGCAAGCCGACAGAAATCACCAAGCACATGACCGGCTCGGACGGGAAAGAACGCTGGTTTCAAGCTATAAAGGTCCCGCAGTTTGATAGTAAGGGAAACATTATTGGGCTCATTGGCATTGCCCGCGACATCACCGCGCTCAAACACGCCGAAGAGACACTGAGGGAGGGTGAGAATAAGTATAGAACCCTTGTCGAGAATCTTCCTCAAAAGATATTCCTTAAAGACAGGAATTCAGTTTACGTGTCCTGCAATGACAATCTCGCCAGGGATTTTAAGATTAAATCCGAGGAAATCATTGGAAAAACAGATTACGATTTAGTCCCTAAGGAATTGGCTGAAAAATACAGAGCAGACGATAAAAGAATTATGGAATCGGGGAAAACAGAAGCTATCGAGGAAAAATATATCCAGGAAGGCGAGGAAAGAATCATCCATACAGTCAAAACACCTGTCAAAGATGCACAAGGTAATGTCGTTGGAATATTGGGCATTTTCTGGGATGTCACCGAGCACAAGCAGGCGGAGGAGGAACTTTTGTTTAAGAGTACTCTTTTGGAAGCACAATCTGAGACGTCTATTGACGGAATTCTGGTTGTGGACAGTGAAGGAAAATCTATTTCATTCAATAAAAATTTTGGTCGGATGTGGAATATACCTCAGCAGATTTTAGATACAAGAGACGACGAGAAGATGCTTCAATACGTCTTAAGCCAGTTAAAAGACCCTGAGCAGTTCCTCGAGAGAGTAAAATATCTTTATGCTCATAAAAATGAAAAGAGCAGAGACGAGATACAATTTAGGGACGGCAGAGTTTTTGACAGGTATTCTTCTCCTCTGCTGGATTCAAATAAGCCTTCTGTAAAATACGTAAATCTATATTAAATAACGATTTATAATCATTATTTTCTTGCAATCTCCTCCATTTTGGTTATTGTGTAAGTACCGTTACGGAAAACATTTACAACCAAAACAAAGGAGGTTTTATCA
>JAUVYQ010000085.1 GCA_030603035.1 Phycisphaerae bacterium
AACTATCCATCCGCGATAGCCGATGTCGTCCATCGCCCGGCGGACTTCCTCGAAAGCAATTGTGCCCCTGCCGTACAGGTCGTCGTAGTCCTTGGCGTGAAACTCGCAGATTTGCCTGCCGAGCAGGCGTATCTCCTCATAGATATCGTAGCCGGCTTTATGGGAGTTGCCCACATCGTAATAAACCCTGACGGCGGGCGAGCCGACCCGGTCGATAATATCCAGATGCTGCTCGGCACTGAGCCAGCTTTCCAGGGCGAGAAAAACACCGGCTTCCTCCGCTTTCGGCGCTACCCTCTTGAGCCGCTCGACGACGACGTCGGTACCCTTCCTGTCGTTTCGCAGGTCAGCTCTGCCGAAAAAGGCGAGGAGCACAACGTTGAGCCCCATCGCCTTGCAGACGTCAATGCTCTCGTCAACCCACCGCTCGGCGCGAGGGTCGCTCTTGTAGGGGACCCCGTTAAGAACCCCAAGGGCCAGTGACGCAATCTCAACATTGTGCTTTTTCGCCGTCTGGAGAAACTTCTTTTGCAGCTCGGGATTGCACAGGGGTAAATCATCTTGCCCGCTTCCAAAGTCCACCTGGACGCCGTCGAGTCCCAGCCGCCTGGCCATTTCGAGTGAAGCGGGGTCGGTCTTCTTGCCTATTGTCCAGTCGCAAACGCCGAGTTTGAACCCACGGTCGGCCTGAGCATTCGGAGATTTGGAATCGCAAGAAGTGAACAGTGTCAGCCCGGCAACGGCACAAGCGCTGTTTACCATCATCTCGCGACGAGTCATTCGTAACCGTTTCATTTTCATACCTCCACAGAAAAACCAATACTGCGAGCCCCGTAAGACCAACGGCCAACTTACTGGGCAAGCCAAAAACAAACCGATATCTTCGTGCCCAATTTCTTTACTTATGCTTTCAAACCTTTAAGGTTTGCGTCCAGCTTCTTTTTGCTGTTGATAATCTCTTTCCAGGTAACCTTGCGGCCTTCGTAGGCGGCGGTGCGGCCAAGAATCGTCAGCAGGTTGCTGCGAACGCTCGGCGCAACAGTCGGATTGTCGAAATTTCTGCCTGTAATGCTCTCGTGGAATGTTGCGATGTTGGCGACAACGCCTTCCTTACCTATCCCGGGGCTTCTGCCGCCACGATAGAAATTCTGTCCCCGAATGATTACCGTTCCGCCATATTCGGTTTCGAGCACGCCCTTGGAGCCGAACATTCGATTCCTAATCCCCGAAGGCTGAGTGCCGTGACCCTCGATTTGCCTTGAACTGAACGTAATACCCACATTGTTCGGATACTCAAAGAGAAGGGCAAAATGGTCCCAACACGTACCGACCGGCCGTACAGTCCGTCCGCCTGTCCCCACTGCGTATATGGGTGGCTCATTCATAATCCAACTGGCTACGTCGAGGGTGTGGATGTTCTGCTCGGTGATAATATCTCCGGACAGCACCCGGTCCAAACCCCAGGCCCGCAGACGATTCTCAGGATTCTTCGGGTCATCCCGCCAGGTTTTGTACATACGCCCGAACGGACAACCTGCGTGGTAGATTGACTCGCCAAATGCAAACCGACCAAGGGCGCCGTCGTGGACACGTTTAAGCGCTTCAATATAAAACTTGTCGGCACGCGTCTGAAAATCAACAAGGAAACAGAGCTTTTTGGCCGTGGCCTTTTTGCCGCTATCACCAATACTCCGGCACCCGGGCGCATCCACCGCAATCGGCTTGGCAACGTAGACGTGACAGCCGGCGTCCACCGCCGCAGCGGCCTGCTCGGGGTGAAAATAGGGCGGGCTCTCAATCGCCACCGCATCGACCTTATCCAGGAGTTTGCGATAACCTGACAGGCCGGCATATCGGTGGGCTTTGTCCACACCCAGTTTGCCGCTACAGCCATCAACCCTGTCCTGGAAGTAGTCCGCTGCGGCGACGACATTGAATCCGCCGTGCTGCTTGAAGAACTCTGCTATCCAGGTCCCCCGGCCGCCGCAGCCGATTATCCCCAAATCGACCTTCGAGCTGGCCTCCGTTCCGCGGACAAGCTTCGGCTTAATCACCGTAAACGACAGTGCCGTCGCGCCGGCGCCGGCAATGAACCGACGACGAGTGATTCGCTCCTGGCTTTTACTTACGATTGTAGTTTTTTCACATTCAGCCATTTTGTAGTCCTCCTTATTATAGGGCTTCCATTGTGCATTACGGCGCAGGATGGGAGCTATTTTAGTTCCGTGATTTTAATGTTGCGGTAGTCAAGCCGGCTCCCATGGTTCTGCAAGCCGATATAGCCCTTCGTTCGCTCCAAGCCCGGATGCTTGGCCAGCTTATCGGCGTGCTCGTTGACGTCGGTGTCCACTATGACCGTGCCGTTCACAATAATCTGCACCTTCGGCCCGTTGCAAACGATGAGCATTTTCTGCCATTCGTTTGCCTTTTTAGTGGCCCGCTTCGATGGGGCCTGAACATCGTAAATGCTGCCGGTGTACTGACTCGGCCTCAAGCTGGCCCATTTCTGTGCGTAATCATCGAGTATCTGGATTTCCATCCCCTGATACGCCGGATTGCCCTCGTGCGGCGCCCGAACAAAAACGCCGCTGTTGCCTCCCGGCGGCACGCGAAACTCCAGCTCCAGTTTGAAATTGTCATACTCCCGCTTCGTTGACAGCCAGCCTCCACCTCCGCCCGCAGTGTATAGGATTCCATCTTCAAACTTCCAGCTTCCTTCTCGCCCGCCTATCTGCTGCCAGTCGGTCAAGCCATTGGCCAGCAGGTCCTGTTTTGGACCTAATCCTAACTCCGCACAGGAGCCAACAAACGCAACCATCGCCGCCAACAAAACCACTGATACTACTTTCTTTTGATACATCTTATTTCTCCTAAAAATAATATAAAACCAATTCCTGTTCCTCTGTAATTGAAAGGACTGCCCTCGACCTTTGAATAACGCAGTCGGCGTATAAAAATACTCGTAACCGGCGACGCAGTCAAGTGCAATTTTGACGCCAACGGCCAGCGGGTCTATCATCTCTGGGTGTAAAAATCGCTTTACCGCAATACGAGATACGAGCATCGAGATACGAGCAATGAGATTATCAATAATCATACGGTTCTTTGCCGTGGTTTATCCGGCTATCCGTTTGCATTCGGCGCAGCGTATCGGTTAAGAGTTCTGCGAGCTGCCTGTCATTCATATTCTTTACCTGCTCGGCCGTTATCGCTTTGCCGTAGCAGACGTCAATCCGGCCGGGCGAAAATATCTTCTTACGTCTCGGCCAGCATTCAAACGCGCCGTCAATCAATACCGGTACAACCGCCGCCTCTCCGCGCCTGCACAGAAGACCAAAGCCGGGTTTGAAAGGCGTAATTTTGCCGTCGCTGGTTCGCGTACCCTCCGGAAAAAGACAAACTCCCCTGCCTTCTTTGAGTTTGCCGATAACCTTCCTCATCGCGGACAAATCCGCCTTGTCCTGCCTGACCGGTATAGTATTAACCGAAGAAATCAGCCAGCCGAAAAACCTGTTTTTCCAGAGCGAATCACGGGCAAGAAAATACAAAGGTCTTTTCAAGGGTATTCCGCAAAATACCGGGTCAAGATAGCTCTGGTGGTTAGCGACCAGCACAAAAGCGCCTTTATCAGGGACATTTTCCCTCCCGTAGACCCGTATTCGAAAAAATAGATTGCAAAAAATCCAGCACCAAAATCGTGCAAACCGGAACCATCTCATTTTTGGTTTTCTCTCAGGCATTTTTCTTTTACGCAGCACAAAAGTTTTTCTACAACCTCTTCTATACTCAAATCGGTGGTGTCGATAACAATAGCATCATCGGCCGGCCTTAACGGGCCGACTGCTCTGTCCTCGTCGCTTTTGTCCCTTTCTTCTATGGCCTTTTGTATTTGCTCAAGGGTTTCACGGCCGCCTTTAGCCCGCAGCTCAGCTTGTCTTCTTCTTGCCCTCTCGCCGGCATCGGCCGTCAAATAAAATTTTACATTGGCATCGGCAAACGCCACCGTTCCCTGGTCTCTTCCCTCGGTAACTATTTTTTGCTCTCCTGCGGCAAACCGCCTCTGCATCCGGACCAACTTCTCCCGCAGCTTCGCCGCCGAGGCGATATGCCGGGCCTTAGCGGTAACTTCCGGCCTGCGTATCCGCTCGGTAACATCAACTCCGTCGATGCAAACCGCCATCCTGCCTTCTTTGACCGTAAATTGAAATTCGCTTGTTTGCAGAACGCCGAGCAGCTTCTCTTCATCGCTCATATCGACGCCGGCCTCGAGCGCAGCTAACGTTACGGCCCGATACATAGCACCGGTATCGAGAAAGCTCGCACCGAGCCGTTCAGCCAACAGCCGGGCCACCGTGCTCTTGCCGCTGGCTGCAGGACCATCAATTGTAATAACCAGATTCGACATCTTAGATTTGGTAACTGGTAATTGGTAACTGGTAACCGGTAATTGGTGAGTGGTAACTATTTAACCAATCACTATTTAACCAATCACCGTTTAACCACCTTGACAACAATAATACTCGTATCATCACACTGACTGGCAAGCCCTACAAACCGCCTTCTGTACCCGAGTATATTTTTAACCATCTGCTCTGCTGAGCCGACAGTAAACTTTTTTGCGGTCTTGAGCAAACTTTCCTTCCCCCAGAATTGGCCATCGAAGTTAGCTGCGTCAATCAGTCCGTCGGTATAGAACAGCAAACAATCGCCGTCCTTTAACTCAACGGTTTCAATCTCGTATTCCGCCTGCGGGTCAACTCCAAGCACAAGGCCACCCTTTTTAAATTCTGTAATTTGTCCCTCCCTTATCAACACCGTCGGCTCGTGCCCGCAATTGCAATAGGTTACTGACATATCTTTAACGTCAATGATTGCATAAAACAGCGTTACAAACTCGCCGTCCCTGCACTCACTGCACGCCATCTTATTTAGCTTATCGATAATCTCCCGTATGGCTTCGCTGCTGCCTTCGGTATCGGCGTAAGCCCGCACAGCGCCTCTAAAACAACTCATCATTAGTGCCGCAGGGATACCTTTGCCTATCACATCGGCAATCGCCACCATAACGCAGGTGTTACTTACCTGAAGAAAATCGTAAAGGTCACCGCCTACGTCAAAACAGGGAATATAAGCAGCCGCTATATCCAGACCCGGTATCAGCGGAGCCTTTTCCGGAATCATTCTTCGCTGAATAAGCCCTGCCAGGCGCATCTGCTCAGCGATACGCGCTCCTTCAATCGCCTCTGCATACAACCTGGCGTTTGTTATCGCCACAGCACACTGCGAAGCAACCGCCCTGGCAAGACCGATATCGTCTTCATCAAATCGTTTCGGCCTGGGACTATACAGCCGAAGCACGCCAATCGCTTTACTCCTGAACTGCATCGCCACTGTAAGCTGGCTGACAAGCCCTTCCTTTATTGTTGCCTCTTTATATTTCACCCTGTCATCAACTCGCATATCGTCCAGAACCACCGCTTCGCCGGCAAAAGCAGCTTTAACAACGGTATCGCTTTTCGAAACCACCCCTTTGTTACGGTACTCTTCGCTAAGGCCATAGGTACTTCGCATTTTCAAATCGTCGGCCTCTTCATCCAGCAGACGAATCGAGCAGGCCTTGACGCCGGTAATCTTCACCGCGGCCTCCGCGAGCTTATCCAGCGCCTCTTGAAGCGAAAAATCACCTGCCACAAGCGTGGTAAGCTGATAAAGCTGCTCGTCTCTTTCCATCTGTCTCTTTGTCTTTTTTGCCATAATCAAATTTGGTAACCGGTAATTGGTGAGTGGCAACTATTTAACCAATCACCATTTCATCGAGAATCAAGTATGGATTATACGGTACTTTACGCTGCCGGTGAACCTTAATCTATTTCACAATTTGCTCGCTTGCACCAAAAATCGTTTTAGGTTACGATATTATGTTGATGGTTTGAATACGCAATACGATATACGCAATACGCAATACGAAAAATGACCGGCAAACATATAATTTTTATCGGCCAAGTTCAGGGTATCGGCTTTCGCTTCACCGCTTTTCGTATAGCCAATGGCTATAAGCTAAGCGGCTTTGTCCGCAACTCACCTAACGGCACCGTTGAGATGCTCGCACAGGGTTCTTCCGACGACATTGTCAATTGCATCCGAGACATTGAAGACGCCTTTAGCGGCTATATAAGAGAGACCAAAATCGAAGAAGTAACTTTCGACCCCCAATACACGGACTTCAAAATCACCTTTTAACTAAACCGTCTCCCCCTCGTCACTTCTTGATTCCAATAATCAATAATCAGTTCGCCCTCGCCCCTGCCGCAGGGGCGGGGTTCGCAAGTCCCCTCCCGCCATCGTCCTGAAGCTGGACAACGAGATATTTTCTCCAACCACCTTGACAAAAAGGGATTGTGCGGCTAAACTGACCTCGATTCTCGATACTGGATTCTCGATACTCGATTCTCGATACTCGATACGGGAATCGAAAATAGGGCTTGATAAATCGGAAGACAAAATCGCTATGCTTGCTGTACTTTTCGGTCAAGGTGAAGTACTGGTAATCGTTATCGTAACTGCGCTTGTGGTCTTTCTAATTTTTCGCCGCCGCCGACGAAAACGCTGATATGCCCTCCCCGCGTAAGCGCCCCCCACATTTACTCCGAACCCTCCGCGATACGCAATATGAGATACGAATATTATTCTCCGAGATGTCGAACCACGCCTTGTTTTCGAGGAACAACCAAATCCGCCTTTCTGGCCGATTGGTTTCCTTTTACTTTGTAATTAACGTCCATAACTTCAATAAACTCTGCTGTATACTCCTTTAACACGCCGCAATATTCAAATATCTTATCACCTTTAATCAGCTCAAGTACGACCTTGCGGCCGATATATCTCTCTAATAAAGGCTCGAAGGAAGTCCCCACCGAACCCATCAATTCCTGTTTCATCCGGGAGACGTATTTATCCTGAGAAGTCAGTACCGCCCCGGCGGGAGCGGCCTTCTTGGCTTGACTGATTAACAGATTTACCACCTCCATCACCGAATCTCTCAACGTCTTGAAGACGTTTTGTATTCTTCTTTTAACCCTTCGCAGCAGTGTCGGATGATAGGTCCTTTTTAATTCTTTCTCTCTTTCTTTTTTATTACTTTCGCTCAATTCATCGTGGTATCGAATCAAGGCCGCAATATTAGGATACTCGTATTTATACAGAATATAGCTCGTCTCATCGTGCCCTTCTTCATCCCGGTGCTTGTCCGGATAAACAAACTCCAGGCCGGTATTTTCCACGTTCAATTTGCCCCAGATTGTCTTGCCCGATGTCTCTTCCAGCGTTACCATATTCCGCCCAAAATCCTTGAGGCATTTGTCCCTGCTTCTTCTTCTGATAAAAGCGCCAACGCCTGTAGCCAAAACAATAAAAATTATAGTTATGGCTGTATAAGGTATTTTAACGGCTAAAATGTAAGGCATAATACACTCCCTATTGTCATTCTGAGCAAAGCGAATAATCTCCTTGTTTCAGGTAACATCTGAGATTCTGTTAGACACTTAAACCTTCGCTAATATAACAGTGTAATTTTTACCATAAAACTTGGCGCATTTCGGGCACGTGGTATAGAAAAAGTACATCTTCTTAATCTCTCTTCTGGCCTTCGATTTGACATAGGCCTTCATTTCTTCTATCCACTTCCTGACATCCTTGTACGACCCTTCAAAAACTTTAGTCAAAAAAGTCCCTGATATTCTCGCCATTTCTGCGCCCGGCACTTCTTTGGCCACTGCAATATAGACATCAGCTCCCCAGAGAGATTTTTCATCCGAAAGCAGAAGAGGTTCAGGTGCAAGAGCTCCGGCTTGCTGAATCCTTTCCATATTTTTCACCATTACCTTCCCGAAGTTCAGCGGGATATGCAAAAAACTTCTGACATGGTCTTTGACAAACAATTTGTCTTGAAAAGTTATCTCTTTTCCATCCCACGGCTCAGGATTAAATCTCGGGCAGCAGCCCGTCTCCGATTCTTCATAAAGCTTGTCCATAACTATCACCTCACTTTCTTTAATAACAGCCGAACGCTATTTGGACAACGGTGCGTCAGCACCGCAGTCACAGGAAACTTGAAACTTTAAACTTAAAACTTAAAATTAGTCGATGCCGGTCATAGAATACCCAAAAGCATCAGCACTGTCAAACCAAAACTTCGCACGAAATATAAGATACGAGGTACAATCCACAGTTAATGGCCGGAAAAAAATTTACTTGAAAACCCCGCACCGCCCAATTAAAGTAAGCCCGCGCTTCGGCAAGCTATGCTTCAACTCGCTTGTAACCTGCTTTTAGCTGGCAGCCGAAATATTCTGTACAATAACCAAACCGACCCTTCGCTCCGCTCAGGACGGGAGTTTTGAGGTGTAGTTATTATGAAAAAGTTATCTATTCGCTTACTTGTTGCTATGACCGTTTCCGCCGCATTATGCTGCGGATGCCAGAGACCATTCCCAACCGAAACCCCGACCGCCAAACTGATTTATCCGCCGGCGCGAAGGGATTCCACAGCCGACATTTATCACGGCGTCAAAGTTCCCGACCCCTACCGTTGGCTCGAAGATGCCGACGCACACCAAACGCAGGCGTGGGTGGCGCAGCAGAACAAGTTGACCTCCGACTTCCTCACCGGCGTTAGCGCCAGAGAGAAAATCAAGGCCCGCCTGACACATCTGTTGAATTACCGCAGGTATTCCGCTCCGTACAAGGAAGGCGACCGCTACTTCTTCTGGAAAAATGACGGGCTGCAAAATCAATCTGTCCTCTACACGCAAAAAACGCTCGAAGGCAAACCGCGTATCGTCATCAACCCCAACTTACTCAGTGTTGACGGTACCATCGCCGTAACCACTACGGCCGTGAGCAAAGACGGCACGCTTCTTGCCTATGCCCTCTCCCGCAGCGGCAGCGACCGCCGGGATGTCAAAATCCGAACAACCGATTCCAGCCGGGACTACGATGAAACACTCAAATGGTGCAAATTCACCAGCATTGCCTGGAAGCACGATGGCGCAGGTTTTTTCTACAATCGCTTCCCCGACCCCAACACCGTCGCCCCCGAAGACCGAAACAACTACAACCGTGTCTACCGGCACAAGCTCGGCACAGCACAATCGCAGGACCAGCTCATCTACGAACGCCCCGACAACAAGGAATTAGCCTTTGCCCCGTTGATTACCGAGGATGGCAAATTCCTCATCCTGCACGTCGAGCACGGCACCGACCCTAAGAATCGCGTTTATTACCGCCCTGTGCAAAGCGCCGCACCATTCATCAGATTGCTCGATGACGCCGACGCCCGTTACGACTTTATTGGCAATACCGACTCGGTCTTTTATTTCCATTCCGACCTGGACGCCCCCCGCGGCCGCATCATCGCCATCGACATCAATAACCCTGCTCGTGAAAGCTGGCGCGAAATCCTTCCCCAGACCGACGACGTCATCGATTACGTCGCCCTCATCAACAACCACTTCGTCGTCGCTTATATGCACGATGTGCACCACCAGCTCAAAATCTATAATCTCGATGGAAGTTTTGTCCGCAAAATCCCCCTGCCGACCCTCGGCAGGGTCAGCGGCCTGTCCGGAAAGCAATACGACACCGAAATGTTCTTCTCTTTTACCTCTTTTCTCTTTCCCAGCACAAGCTATCGCTATGATTTTCTAAATCAGCAGTTGACAACCGTTCACAAACCAGAAATCGATTTCGACCCTTCACACTATAAAACCAAACAGGTATTCTATCATTCCAGAGACGGCACTCGTGTACCTATGTTCATCACCCATAAGAAAGGTCTAAAGCTCGACGGCGGCAACCCGACCCTGCTTTACGGCTACGGCGGATTCAACATCAGCATCAAACCCTCTTTTTCTGTCTCTGTGCTTAACTGGCTCGAACAGGGCGGCGTATATGCCGTCGCAAACTTGCGAGGAGGCGGAGAGTACGGCGAGGCCTGGCACCAGGCAGGTATGCTCGACAAAAAGCAAAACGTCTTTGACGACTTCATCGCCGCCGCTGAATGGCTCATCGAAAATAAATACACCAACCCCAAGAGGCTCGCCATAAGAGGCGGAAGCAACGGCGGGTTGCTCGTCGCCGCCTGCATGCTCCAGCGCCCCCGGCTCTTTGGGGCCGTCGTCTGCCAGGTCCCCGTTACAGATATGCTGAGGTACCACAAGTTCACCGTCGGCCGCTACTGGATACCGGAATTCGGCAGCGCCGAAGCCGGCCCGCAGGAGTTCAAGGTTCTATACGCTTATTCTCCCCTCCACAATATAAAGGCCGGCGTCGAATATCCACCTATACTCGTTACCTCAGCCGGTACCGACGACCGTGTCGTCCCCGCTCACGCCAAAAAATTTGTCGCCACTCTTCAGGCGAAAGCCGCCGGCAAAAATCCCATTCTGCTCCGCGTCGAAACCAAAGCCGGACACGGCGGGGGCAAACCAATATCCAAAGTCATCAACGAACAGGCCGACATTTATGCCTTCCTCTTCAAGATGTTAGACCTGCCCTACTATTCTGTCGCAGGTTAATTGATGGTTGTTATTGTATCTGCTTGTTGTTATTGTGAGCACAGCCCATCGGATGGGCTGGACGAGCGCAGCGCAACAATCTCAAAAATAAATAATCATTACTGAGTCCGCTCTAAAAAGGTCTTTTGCGACAAAACTGTCGCTTGAAATCGACGTTATTGAACTGACAGAGGCTCTTAATTTTGCCGTAATTCATATAATTGGGCTTTTTAGACCAGACTCATTACTCATTCATCAATATCGAAGTCAAAGATCCGGCATCTGTTTGACGGAATCCGGCATCTGTTGTGCTGAAAGTCCGGCCCTTGGACGGATTTGACGGAATCAATTGAAATCGCCGCCCCTGGCTCCACCAGGGGTTTTCTTTTTCTCATCAGCAAATTTCCCCGTCGTCCCGATTTACTTATTGTTTTTGCTCGTCTTTTGGTTTTTTACTCTTGCAAAAAAACCTTGAAAGCTAATATGACTCCTATGAAAAACAAGATATAAGATAAGATAACAAGAACCCAAGAAAAACCGTTTAGTATATGTCCAAGACACAACTTTTTATAAGCACCCACAAACTGCGCCATATAGACTACGCCTGATGCAATGGCCCCAGATAAGACGCCAATTACAAAACAAAACATCGCATACGATAATTTAGTTACAACTTCAATATTTTGTGAAACTTCAAATTCAAAAACGCTTCCAATAAAAGCCAGCAACGCAACGGTCGCACCACCATTAATAAAAGCCATTTGCGTTGTTCGGAAGTAATTGTGGTTTAAGGTGGTTATAAAAACTTCAAATTGTATTTACCCCGCTGTTTTGCTGTAAGTGCTTATTTTTCTTCACGCAAAAAAAGAATTGTCCCAGATTGACCCCAAA
>JAUVYQ010000015.1 GCA_030603035.1 Phycisphaerae bacterium
CACCACCGAAGACCCGATAGAGTATGACGTTGACGGTCTTATTCAGGTTCAAATAAAACCGGAAATTGGACTGACGTTCGCAAGGTGCCTGAGGCATATACTCCGTCAGGACCCCGATATTATATTAGTTGGTGAAATTCGCGACCTTGAAACAGCGGAGATTGCGGCCCAGGCGTCCCTGACAGGCCATGTGGTGTTCACCACACTGCACACAAACGACGCCCCGAGTTCGATAGCACGACTTTTAGATTTAGGGGTTGAGCCGTTTCTTGTTACCGCCACGCTCGAAGGTATTATTGCCGAGCGATTGGTCAGAAAAATATGTGAAGATTGCAAAACGCCCTTCGAGCCAACCGAAGCCCAACTAATGGAATTGGGACTTACCCCGGATGATGTCAAGGGCAAGGAGTTTTATTATGGCCGGGGCTGTAACAGATGTAATAACACCGGTTATAGAGGTCGAACGGGTATTTTTGAGATTATGACATTCAATGATGAAATACGTGATTTGATTATGCATCAGGCTTCGACAAATGTTTTGCGTGCGGCCGGCCAAAAGGCCGGTATGAGACTGCTGCGTGATAACGGCCTGGTTGCAATCTATGATGGCATCACCACAATAGACGAGGTAGTAAAAGAAACAATTATGGAAAGATAAGTAAGGGTTGGTCATTACGGAATGTCCGATAGCCAACCGTCAATTCAAAGGAGGTGTTCAGTATGGCTACTTTCAAATATGAAGCGCTGGACTCACAGGGAGTGGGAATAAAGGATGAGGTAGAAGCCCTGAGTGAGAAAGAAGCGATAAGCAAAATACGGAATATGGGCTATTTTCCCACGAAGGTCCGTGTGCACGGTGCCGGAAGAAAAGTGGCAGCAAAAGCTGCTGCAAGACCGGTGCGCAGGCGCGGTGCCGGCGGCAAAGTCAGAGTCAAACTTATAACCCAGTTTGCAAGACAGCTTTCCACGCTGCAGGACGCAGGTCTGCCCATTTTGCGCTCGCTGCGTATCCTGCAGGAGCAGGAAAAGGCAGGAACATTCAAGCGGGTCATTGGTTATGTGGCCGATGACATCGAGGGCGGTTCGACACTCTCGGAAGCATTGGGCAGATTCCCAAGGGCTTTTAATCGGCTGCTCGTCAGTATGGTAGCGGCCGGCGAGACGGGCGGCGTGCTGGACCTGATATTGTCCCGCGTAGCTGACTTTATGGAAAAAGCGCAAAAACTTAAATCCCGAGTTATAAGCGCAATGGTTTATCCGTGTGTGGTTTTGACCGCGGCGTTCCTTATTCTCTTGTTGTTGATGTGGAAGGTGATACCCGAGTTTACCACGGTGCTGACTGAAATGAGGGAGGGTGCGGAGCTGCCAAGGATAACGCAGGTGGTGTTCGCAATAAGCAACTGGATTGCATACGGCCCTGAGTGGGCTGTTATACGGGGAGTGCGGATTCCTGGCGCGGTCGCCCTGTTGGCGGTGCCGTTTGTAGTAATTTTTCTGATTAGAATGATAAAGCATTTTCGCCCCGGCAGACTGGTTCTGGATAGCATCAAATTGAAGCTGCCGGTTGTCGGCCAACTTTGTGCTAAAATATCAGTTACGCGGTGGACAAGAACACTGGGAACATTGATTGGTGCCGGTGTGCCAATCCTGGACGCCCTTAACGTTACACGCGAGACGGCAGGAAACGAAGTCTTTGCCAATATGCTCGGCAATGTTCACGATTCTATCAGACAAGGTGATACCTTTGCCGGTCCGCTGCGGCACTCCAAAACCGTTGACCTGATTGTCGCCAATATGGTTGCCGTAGGCGAGGAAACGGGTGACCTGGACAAGATGCTTCTGAAAGTGGCCGACAACTACGACGAGCAGGTTGACGTGCTGGTTGCCTCGTTAATGTCGATGCTTGAGCCGATTATGATTATTTGTCTTGGCGTTATCGTCATGATCATCGTCCTGTCAATATTTTTGCCGATGATAGGAATTATCACGGAGTTAAGCGCCCTGTGATAAAAACTAAACTAATAAATCAAACGTGTAATTGAGTGATTAAAGGAGAACGAAATGAAGCCAATTGCCAAACAATCCGACAAAAAGGCGGCATTTACTATTGTAGAGCTGCTGACCGTTATGAGCATCATTATACTTCTCATAGGCCTGCTTGTGCCGGGCTTAAATCAGATCAGGCGATACGCCAAGGGGGTAAGACAAAAGGCCCAGTTCCACAGTATCGGCATTGCATTAGACCTTTTCAATGCCGAGTGGGACGGCTACCCTCCGTCAGAGGCTTTCGGCCCTGCAGGTACTTACAGGTACTGCGGTGCAATGAAACTTGCTGAAGCTATGGTTGGTAAGGATTCGTGTGGTTTTAATACGGATTCAGATTTCGCAGCGGGTCTTGGTACTCCTCCGCTATATGGTCCAGGCGCTCCTTTAAGCGGCAGAAAGCAGTACTTGAAACTCGAAGGTGCAAATGTGGAAAAAATAGGGGATTTATTCCCGTCACAGGTTACCTTTGACCTGGGTGAGGTCGTCTTATGTGACGTGTATGCACACCGAACCTATACCGGAGAAAGGGTGGGTATGCCCATACTTTACTACAGGGCAAATACATCAAACACCTTGCATCTTCCCCCTCCCGCACCACCCGGCGAAAATATTTACAATTACCGGGACAATGAAGAGCTGATTGCACTGCAGACGTACGATGAGGAGGACCATTGGCTTAACCCTCCAACATTTTATGAAGAGATAAGGAATAAAAAGATTAGCATTCCCAGACCTTACAGGGCAGATTCATATATCCTGATTTCAGCAGGATTTGATGGTAAGTATGGCCTAGATGCAGATGGCAAAACTGACGATGTACTTAATTTCGGAAATTAGCTGCACGTTAATGAGCGCTTAAGGGACGCAGAGAGCGGTGATGAAAAAGGCAACAGTTACTGCAGCGATAATGGTTATGCTGCTATTGGCGCATTGGGCGCAAGGTGGCGTTAGCATGGTTAGAAACGGCAGTTTTGAAAACGATGGCGTGATAAATTCTATCACGCAAGAAGACACACCTCAATACTGGTGTGATGTCAATATTCCGGATAACTTCGGCGGATGGGTAAATGGTATATATTGGTCAACCCATGATGGTAACTCTTTAACTCTTTATTCAGAGATGTTTGCAACATTTGCTGCTGGAGATATGGCAACGGTTTCTCAGCAGGTGTACCTTACAGGTGTTAATGAAATTATTTTTGACCTGAACCTGAGCACTATATACGGCCCAGAGCTTTGGGATCCAAACCGCAGTGCAGTATTGCTGATTGACGGAAATATTGTTTGGGATTCAAACAACATTTTAGGACCAGATGCAAACGGCGTATATCTCAATCAAATTGTCGATGTTAATGAAATATACAAAGATGCAGATTCTCACATATTGTCATTAGGTATAAGAGCAAATGCAAGTGAATACTCCATTGTTCAATATTGGGCCCAATGGGATTTTGTCAAGTTCGACGCGCACTGCGGAGGTTTCGGCTATCTGCCTGAAGACCTTAACCGCGACTGCTATGTTGATATCCTCGATTTGAAAGTGCTGGCAGAAGAATGGCTGGCGGAAGAGCCGGCTTATAATTGTGATTTGCTCGCCGACGACGAGAGTATTGTCAATTTGCGGGACTTTGCAATATTTGCATCATATTGGCAGGATGATACCTGCCCGCAGCCAGACGGGTGCGGAGGCAGCGATTTTGACCGGAGCAGAACGGTTGATTTTGCCGACCTGATGATATTTGCCGAGTACTGGCTTGAACCGGTTGTTACTTTGCTATCTGATTTAAGTGAGGATGGAGTAGTAAATTTCAAGGATTTTGCCAGTCTTACTAACAGATGGCTGGATAATACGGACTGGAGAAATTGGCAAGACGATAACTGCTTTGAGATTGAGTTGCCGGCCGGCGACCTTGATGACGATGGTATTGTAAATTTGCGTGACTTTGCAGTTTTGGCCGGCGACTGGATGGGCAGGGGACGCTGTATCAGGAGTGATATCGACGGTTCCGAAGTTGTTGACTATGGCGACATTTCCAAACTGACCGAGCAGTGGCTTGAGAAAAGCTGGTTATACGGCCTGAAGTAAAAAGAAAAATAGCTGCGAAGAAACGAAATCACGAAGAAATTAAAAGTAAAAAACAAATAAGGATATAAAAGGGATGAATGTGAAGCGTAAAAAATCAGGGTTTACCCCGTTAGAAATAAAGGTTTCTAATCAAGGAAGTAATCGGAGAAGTAAAAGATTTCTAACGGGGTTTACCATTGTGGAGCTGTTGACGGTTCTGGCGATAATCGCAATGCTGGTCGGGCTGCTTGTCCCGGCTTTAAATCTGGTGCGCAACATCGCAAAAGAAACGAAGCAAAAGGCCCAGCTTACCACCATCGGCCTGGCTCTGACGACCTTTAAAAACGATAGCGATTATGGCGATTATCCGCCGTCAGACTGGCACCCCACCCCGCTGAGACGCGAATACTGCGGTGCACAAAAACTCGCTGAAGCTCTTCTGGGCTGGGACCTGCTGGGATTTCATCCAAAGTCGGCCTGGAGGGCAGATGGGTTGGATGCAAGTGATGGGCCGTGGACATACGACCCGCTTAAGACGAGAGATGTTGACCCTCCTGATGGTATTCCGGACACTTTGAACGAGAGGGTAGGACGTTATCTCGAGCTTGCGACCACCAATGCTTTCAGACTGGGTATTAGTGGACCGGGTAGCCGGGATGGATTGTTTGATAATCCGGCGCCGTTGAGACCGGATACATTCGTGATTTGCGATGTATTTGGCGTAAAGCCCATAAAGATTGGTCAAAAAACGGTTAAGGCAGGCACGCCGATTCTTTATTACAGGGCAAACATTTCCAGGAAAACAATAGAAATCGGCCTGCCACAAGATCGAATTTACAATTGTCTTGATAATCAGGCCCTTATCAGCCTCAAAAAACTGCCAGACCAGATGAAGGACCACCGACTTGGGGACAGTACCGGTATGTTTCAGTTTTTCTATGGAGAATATATCAGAAACCCAAAGATGACGGCGAGACCCTGGTGGCCTTACAGGCACGATTCGTACATATTGATTTCAGCGGGGTTGGATGGTGAGTATGGAACAAAGGACGACATTTGTAATTTTTAGTTCATAGTTCATAGTTGGTAGTTCGTTGTTCATAGAAAGGAATATGCGATGGGATTTAACTTTGAAAACCTTGATGTTTATAACGAAGCAAAAGACTTTAGTCGCTTTATTGATATAGCCAGAGGTTCGATTTTCGAGTGTGTTGCGGCGCTACGAATATCACTAAAACAATGAACACTAAACAAAAAACAATGAACTGCTTTACGCTTGTCGAGATACTGATTGTTGTGGCGGTAATTGCAATCCTGACAACAATGGTAGTCGGCATCGCCACCCGCATTAACAATCAGAGCAAGGAACAACTTACAAAGAATACCTTTGCATTGCTCAACGCCGCCCTCGGGCAATTTCGCGACTACGAATATCGCTACAAGCACCCGGGTTACTACGGCTTAGATTTTCCGTTAGACTGCAGCGGTTTTAACCAGGACGGTCTTAAAGCAGCACTTGCAAATGCAATGGGTGCGACAAATGCCTCAATTATGCCGCCCGGTGTCCTCCACGACCCGAATTATTCGGGAAGCGAGGCGTTATACTTCTTCTTGAGCAGAGTCCCGGCAAGCCGAGAGACTCTGGATAAAATCGACGATTCACTGATAACCAACCTCGATTCTAATAAACAGCCTATGGAAATTACTATCGGCGTCAAAATGTATTCGTTGCTGAGGATTATCGACCCCTGGGGCACAACGCTGCACTATGACTATTACGACGAAAGGATAATTGTCCCTGCCGACAGAAATAAAACGAAGAGGAATTTCCCTTTAATCACCTCGGCCGGGCCGGACAGAATTTTCAGGACCGGTGATGATATAACCAGCAGATAAAAAATAAAAAGAAAATAAGCCACAGAGGACACAGAGAAAAGTGAGTAATGTAAATCCGAAATTCGAAATACGAAGCACGAAACAATACCAAAATCCGAATTCCCAAATGACCAAAACGTTTGGAATTTTGAATTTTTGTCATTTTAATTTGTTTCGAATTTCGAAATTCGATATTCGAGTTTATACAAAATGATGAATTACAAACTACAAACTAAATCCGGTCTTACACTGACGGAAATGACGGTTGTCATCGCGGTTGTAGCGCTGCTTGGCAGTTTGGGACTGCCGGCTGTCCGCACGCTTTTTAACTCATTCGAGTCGCAGAGCGGCGCAAGGGCTATGATAAGTGCGGCGATGGCTTCAGCCCGTGCTATCGCCGCGAAGGAACAGCGCTACGCCGGCATCAGATTCCAGAAGGATTTGGATGATAACCAATATATGGTCTTTATTGTCCACGACCCTGCTCGTAAACCTTACGGGACAAATTTAACCAATGGCTTTCGAGCGGTCGAAGGTCTGGAGCCAATAAAACTACCTGATTCACTTGGCGTGATGGATTTAATGGTCAGAATAAATCACGATCCGGGCGATCATCCAGCCAGGGAGACCGATGACGAACAACTCAAGGTAGAGTATCTTGATGATACGAATCCAGTCAACTTGATAGATTATGGGTACCGTACGGTAACTGGCAAGAATAAATACATTAAGAACAAATACGTTGTGGATGCGTCAACCTTTTCGATTGTTTTTTCGCCGTCAGGCAAAATGGTGATACACGATGTGCGAGTTAGAAATGGAGATGGAGATTTCCAACCACTAAATCTGAGCGAGTCAGCGGATGACATCTTTAACTCTCCGGAAAACATTATAGATAACAAAACAGGCATGTTTATTCAAGATGATTATGCGGAATTGGGTTTGGGGCAAGAATCGAGCCGAAACAGTTTTATTATCTATGATAAAACCCAGTTTGATGAATTAGACGGAAGCGGAAGATTCAATTATTTGAGCGGCTTGGAATTTATCTATATTAACCCATATACAGGAACGATGATAGAAAGGTGAGTTAGTTGTTAGTTCGTAGTTCATAGTTTATAGATAAGAAGCTGCGAGCTGCGAACTACAAAAGCACGAACGATGAACAATGAACTAAAAAATGGTTTTTCTCTTACCGAGGTCTTGTTTGCCGTCGGCACGCTCGCTGTCGGGATGCTTTTTATAGCCGGCACGTTCCCCGTAGCTATCTATTTTTCGACAATCGCCACCGAGCGAACCATCGCAGCGGTAGCAGCCGACGAGGCCTTTGCAAAAATAAGACTCTATGCAGACCCGAATCAATACGATGATGTTGGTGATATTGACATAAATTACCTGGGAATCGACTCGCAAACCAGGTTCAACGATGTTAACGCCTTTCCCGCAACATTGGGTATCGACCCTAACGAATTTGCATATCCTTCGATTGGCACTGACATCTCGGAAAAAAAATATTACTGGTCGGCTATTTGCAGGCGAGTAGCAGACCCGACCACCCCGCCTACCCGGCTTGTGCAGGTAACGGTTTTTGTGAGCAGGAAGATAGGGGGGGGCGGCAGATATTGGGTTCGGGAGCCGATTACCCGTGCGCTTGGCCCGATTGGCAGTTATCCGATGCCGATTGATGTCCAAGTTTCTCAAGTCGGCCCCGATGAGCTTTCGATTGTTGAACCTGTTGAGAAAACATTTATTAACGATGGCTATACGATAGTGGACAACGAAACCGGACAGATATACCGCGTGTTGGAACGGTATGCGGGTGCGCCGCCGATTGACCAGGTGATAAAGCTTGACAGGCCCTGGCGGGGCGGACCTGGTTCGGTTTGGGTGGTTCCGCCGCCGGTCAACGGCGGCAGATATCCCTGTATAGCGGTGTATCAAAAAGTAATCAGGTTTTAACTGATACCACACGCGTAAGCGTGTGGAGGAAAGAGACCCCACACTTACGTGTGGGGAATGTGGCGTGGCAAGAAGAAAAATGAGAAAAGCGTTTACACTAATTGAGCTTGTAGTTGCTATTGCGATTCTGGCTATGGTGATTTCTTTTGCAGGCGTGATTTTCAAGGTCAGCATAGGGGCCTTTCGCACCGGGATTGCAAACGCTGAAATTATGCGAAAAATGCGGGCCATTACCGACCAGTTGAATACCGATTTCAAAAGCGTCGGTAAAGGTATGCCCATTGTGGTATGGTCAGACCGCATCGTATTTCTCGCAAACGGAGATTTTCAATCGATAAGACAATACGGCGGCAAAACGGTAGCGGGCAATCTCGCAAGTATATTTTATGGTATGACAAAGACATCCACCGACGAGCCGATATTGTCAAGAGGACAAATGATACTAACTTCCGATTATTCTTTACCGGAACCAAACGCACTGGACGAATATTTTAAGATGCCTTTTTATGAATTTAGAGCTAAATGCAAAGACATTTTTGGGAGTAAGAAGGCGTGGGCAGGAGGAAACTTGCCGCCTTTAGACACTACTTCAGAACAAGATTTAGTAAGGTATATGGCCAAAGGTGTAAGTGATTTTACGGTAGAGTATGAGCGGTGGGATAACACAACGGGAAGGTTTGTATGGCTCCCAGGAGGCGGCGGAGACGGCACTTTTGTAGATTCTGACCATGCTATTCTATTTAAGGAGGGACCCGGTGCAAGGGCTCTGAAGTTCACTTTTACGCTGCGAGATTCGATGGGGATTATAGAGGATGGTCGGCGGTTTACGCATATTGTTTATGTAGGTGATTAAGGAAAGTTCATAGTTCATTATTCATAGTTCGTAGAATACAAAATACAACACACGAGATACGAAATGCGACATACAAAATACGACATACGAAATACGAAAAGCGAATCACCAGCCACGAATCACGAGTCACTGGCAAGGGCCGGCTCGGCCCTTATTCTAACGGTGGTTTTGACCACCCTGTTGGCTATTGTCGGCGTGGTGTTTGTTATGATGGCCCGTGTGGACAAAATAGCAACGTCGGCCATATCGGAAAACAGGGAGCTTGGCTTCGCCGTCGAGGCGGTCATTGCAAGGATATCGCAGGAGCTGGTTTTGGATATCCCCCGTCCAAAACCTTGCTGCCCGGAGGAGGAATACTACGACTATCCCGACCCGTGCAACGCCTGGCTGGCAAGTCTTGAGCCATACTTAGAGCGAGGTGCGAGTCCACAGGACGACATATATTACTGGCGGCAGATAAGCGATGTTACCGGGGACTTAGCCTGGAGAGGTTTTGCTACAAGGTATGTTAAGGTAGACCCGCCGGGGAACAGGAAGTATATTCTGGAATATCCTCCAATTAATGTCGATGCGGTGGGGCAATTGGTCTCTGGTGAATTAGATGACGGCATGTTGGGCGGTGAACCCAGGGGGCAATTAGCTGATGCGGACGGCGATGGTATAGCGGATGCAAAATGGATTCCGCTTGATAATATTACGACAAGCAAAGGCAAACCCATCTATGCGGCCATCAGAATCGTTGACAACCAGGCAATGGCAAATGTCAATACGGCATACAGGTTTGACCCGCGCGAAATCATCCGTGAAAGAATCGACGGCTCAAGCCAGATGCAGATAAATTTGGCCGGGCTGGCAAGGCACATAAATCCCGGAGATGATGATGTTAATGAGATTCATTTTGGTAATGGGATTCATCCTGGAAGGTGTGGTTCTGGCGACCCAAACTGGGACGCATTTGAGAAGAATATGGTCTGGCGTATCGGGTCTCCGGCAGGTGGTTATTGGCCGTTTGATATATCCGATGAGCTCGAATTGCGTTACCGGTACTGCATAACCTCGAAAGCTCAGACGCGATTGGAGAGCTTATGGAATGAGACCATAGGCCATCCCGCGCCTTTCTTCCAGGGTGTGCCCTATGATGGATATAGAAGCCCAACAGCACACCCAAGAACATGGAGAAGGTTTGATGATTGGAAACAAAGAATTACCCAAGACCCCAATGGAATCGAGCCTGACAGACGGCATCTGCTCACCACTTACAACATCGACAGGATTATCGACCCGAACGGCCGTAAGATGATTAACGTCAACGAGAAAATTCCCGTCGATATATTATATAATACGCTGCTGCGCAGCATTGACCCCCGTATAGTTGGTCCTGTCCGCCGGCAAATTGAAGCGCGTTTGGCACAGCTTGCCGTCAATATAATCGACTTCGCCGACCGTGATGATATTGATAATGATGGAGTTCTGGACCCTGACAGCGTAACGACTTTCGTTGACCTCTGTGGCGTCACCCATTATGGTTTTGAGGCCCAGCCGTTCATTACTGAAATCGGTATGAAGAGCAAGCCCGGCTCCATTTACTGCGCGGTCGAGCTCTATAACCCGTTCGATGAGGCCATAGACTTAAGCGACTTCGAGATTGAGCTTATTTACAATGATTCTAACAGTACCGGTGATGTGTTAACTGTGTCGTTCGGCAGCGGCGATATAATTGACCCAAACAGGTATTTTGTGGTTGCTAATAGGCTGAGTGAGTTTGACATATACACCCCACGTAGAAGGCAGGACCCAAGACTCAGGTTTTTTGGCCACTGGCAGCCGCCCGGCGGGCGCAAGCCGCCAATAGTTGGCGACCCCGGCCGAAAACCACCCACGATAACTACTCGTCCGGTCGGCGATGGGATTGTGTTCCTTAAACGAAGAGTGCGCACTGGAGAATGGATATATGTTGACCGGCAGGTAGTTGACCCGAACTGGGTGCCGAGGGACGACGAGCGCTATTTCGGACGGAATGACCGCGGCTGGCATGTTATTTATCAAACATTGGCAAACTCCTCCGGCAGCCTCGGTAGAAGGAACTATATTGACCCCGACGCGTTTTCAGGCCGCAACTTCAGTTTCTATCTTCCAAATCCCATAAAACCTCCTTATCCTACAACAAAACCACAACCCTACACGAAATTGCTTACTGTTGGCGACATTTCCCGAATCCTGACAATCGGGCACGGCACAACGCCTGACAGCACCATCGGCCAGCGATTATTTGAAACAGCCAAAGACAAGGAGTACGACATCAGATTAGACCTGCAAAATCCCCTTTATAGAAATATTTTTCAATATCTGACCGTCTTCGACCCGAGCACCGACGATATTGACAATGATAATGACGGCTTCAAAGATGTGAATGATATATTCAGCCCGGAATGGAAGATTCCCGGCAGGATAAATATCAATACCGCACCGTGGTACGTGATAGCGCAATTGCCGTGGATGACCGAGCCAATAGCACAGGCAATAGTCGCCTATCGGGACAAACTCAGACTCCCCGTGGATTATCGCCAAAGCCCCACTATAGAGCCGGACCCAAACAGCCGGTTCTTTGCAACCGGCATTTTCGGCCTCCGGGAAGAGCCCGGTTTTGCAAGTATCGGAGAGTTGAACTTTGTTATTGCCGGTGATTACAACTACAACATTGGGCGATACTTTCTTGATGGTAATGACCTGCCCGACTTCCCCGACCTGACGACCGATGGGCTGGGCCGGGGCGACGGCGTTGTGGATGACTTCGAGGAGCGCGATATAATCTTCTCACGAATCAGCAATCTCGTTACCGTCCGCAGCGATGTCTTTACCGCTTACATACTCGTCCGCATCGGCACCGACGGCCCGCAGAAAAGAGTCATTGCCATACTTGACAGAAGCGATGTTTATTCCGGCAAAGACAAAGTGCGGCTCGTTGCGCTGCACTACGTCCCCGACCCAAGATAACTCGTATATCGTATTGCGTATCGCGTATTGCGTGAGGCGTATAATGCCGCCGAATAATTGCCGCAAGACGGCTTATTAGCCGCCTGATTTGCTCGCCTGCCTGGTATTTCCGTAAGCCCCCATATTGATTCTACCGCCGTTCGGAGCCGGTTCGAGCGAATAATTGGAACTCGGGTCACCTTTATCAATACAAGGGCTGGTAATACTATCAAATACCCATCCTTGTTGGTTCAGTGGGTCCTCCGGGTCCCATCTGCCTGAACTCGATTTCAAGTGATAATCAGGAAGCTCAAGGTCGGCAAACAGAGGGTCTTCGTTGATATTTCCCTCGCCGTCCCAGACTGCGACGGGGTTGATAACGCCGTTGCTGTCAAACATCTGAATATCGCTGTACGTAACAACAACAATATCGTTGACGTCGTTCACATCCATATCTGAGGTGCCGATTGACAAGCCGATATTGCCCCAGATGATAGAATTTGTTACGGATGCACTGCCGAAGTAGCATTCCAGGCCGCCTATTGGCTGACCTTCGCTCACGTATGGGTAAGCGCCGATGTTATTTGTAATTGTGCAGTTTTCAATTTCTACAAAGCTGTTACAGCCTGAGTTCATAGCACCGCTGAAGCCGCCGACATTGTAGGCTATAACGCAATTTGTAATAACCGACACAGTGTTAGAATCCTCACCCCAGGTGAAAATGCCCCCGCCGCTGGCCCAGCAACGATTATCAGTTATCGCACAGTTGTCAATCCGTGCCTCACTTTCCAAAACGGCAATTCCACCACCGGAGTCTATTGTGGTGTTCCATTCTATGGTAGAGTTGTATATTCTTAGACTGCCTCCGTCGCAGTGTATTCCTCCGCCGTCCCGGAAAAAATAATAAGGAGTTTGAGTCCCACAGTCGTTGTGACTTACGGTGCAATTAATAATCACAGCGTTACTATCTTCGCATGCAATTCCGCCCCCGGCATCGCCGGCCTTGTTCCCGGCTTCCCACACCCCTCCGACTATACAGTTAATTATCGTCGGGCTCGCATTTTTGCAGTATATTCCACCACCCCGCAGATTTATATCATTGAAATCATTCATATCGTAATAGTATTTGTCTAATCCGGTCCCACAATCGTTCAGACTTATCTGACAATCGCTGATTATGGCGTTACTATTTTCATAACAGAATATCGCACCGCCTCCGGCTTCGGCTTCGTTTTCTATTATGAGGCAATTGCTAATCCACGGGCTGCTGCCCTCGCAGTATATTGCGCCTCCGTAACCGCTCGGGTCGGCATCAGGTTGTTGCGGCCAATTCAGGTCCTCAGCAAATCCGTTCTTGATGGTAAAGCCGTCTAAAACTGTAGTTGCAGTTTCACCGCTCTGGAAAATAAAGGCGCGCCCATTGCTTTCGCAATCTATGGTGCAGTCATGGTTAAGCGACCTGTATTTCGACGTTATTGTCAGCGCCTTACCGCCGGGGTCAATATTGTAATTCCCGACACCCGTATAAGTGCCGTCACGGACGACGACGATAGTGTCATCGTCACCGGCATCAACGGCCTTTTGAATGCTGTCAAACGGATGCTCGGAGCTGCCATCCTCGAGCGGGTCGCTGACGGTCGGGTCGCCAGGACCAGGGTCATCGTTAGCGTCATCATCAACCCATATGTAGCAAATTGGTATCGGCTCGCTTAAAATAAGAGAGTAATATTGTGAGCCGCCAGTTAGCGTTCCCTTGTGGCTAATCTTCACTGTATAAGTGCCTGCATTAGGTGATGGGATATAAACCTGCTCGACGTTGTCCAGTATATTGCCGTTGGCGTCAGCTACGGCAGCAGCATCCGGATTATTAGGGTCCAGTCTATACGGGTAATAAATTATGTTAGGGTCGTTATTATCAATGATACGCAAATCAAGGTCGTTCATTAAGCAGGGCGTATTATTATCCAAGACGACGTCATTCGATTCGACGATGGGAGTCCCGGGCGGGTCTGTCCAGCACAAGGTCGCCCGAACTGGTTTGCTACTGCCAATTGTAAATGTATAGGTATTGCTCGTCCCCCCAGCCAGAACATTCTCAATAATTCTTTCTCCATTGGGGTCGTCAGCATCTTGCCTTATGTAATCGGCTGCCTGATTTGCATCCATCAACCCCCATCCGTACCTATAATCCGGTCCGGGATTGCTGAGGTCGGTCGCCGTATGGATTATCAATCCCTTCAGTGTACTGGCCCGCATAGCTTCGCCGGGGAAGCACTTGTTGTAATATTCCACCAGTAGAACCGCTGAGCCGGTGGCATTGGCAGAAGCCATACCCGTGCCGGAGTAGATATCGTAGCTGACATCATTGACCGCTACAGGAGAATAAAGCTCGAATCCATTGGCAACGATATCCGGCTTTATTCGGCCGTCATCTGTAGGACCCCAACTGCTAAAACCAACCATAGCTCCAGTATCATCCACAGCACCAACTGTCATTATATTTTTAGCCGTGCTAATAGTCGGGATTGTATCGTATCCACCACTATCTCTGCCATCATCATAAGGAGCGTTCGGGTCATTTACATTATATATTCTCTGTACCCACCTCCCACCATTGGGGTCATTGGCATCAGTAGGGTCATTGGGGTCCAGATACCAGAACTTCGTTCCGTTAGCCGGCGCATCGTCATCGTTACTTCTATCATTCCCCGCAGCTTTGAAAGGAAGATAATAAGGAGCCAAATAGCAAACCGAATCCCAGTCGGCAGCGTGATAATCATACCGGCCGAAGTTTCTATCCTCACGTTCACCCCATACGCCGAACCAATACGGCTGCTCTACACTGAATTCGAGCCAATGGTCGGTTAAGACCGCCAAATCCAGTAAGTCAACTATGCCATCGCCGTATGGCCAGGGAGCGATATCTACAAATGGGTCGTGGTCCGGCTCTCGCCAGTTGGCAGCAAGTATTGCAAAATCTATAAAGTTAACTATGTCATCGCCGTTAAAATCCCCCGGTATTGCCCTGAAGATTCCCAGTTCCCAGCCGGCTATGACGGCGTATGAATGATTGGATAGGTATATTCTTCCATCTTCACCGTCTCCAGTTGCGGCCCGGCCGGCCATCTCGTAGGTGTCCGAATACCAGTCATAAGAATCGATACTCACCGCCGGAGCCATACCTTTTGCGTTAGGGTCAACCCCTTGTGCGCCGATTGTCCCTGCCACGTGAGTTGCGTGATTAGGATTAAGATCAGGCCTATCAGGCTCCGAATTACTATCCATTATCGTTACGCGGTCGTCAAACTCTTGATGTGAGGCGAGGACCCAGCCGGCGTCCCAGAGCCCTATGGTCAAGTCATTGCCGTCAAGGGAATACGGCGGATTGTGAAGAAGGTTAGCACCTGTCGAGATTGCAGCATCAGCATTGCAGGTTATGTAATAAATTGGCCGACCATTCTCGATATCTATCAGTTCGAAGCTTTTGCCCTGAACGGTCCCCCTGACTTTCCAGCCGTGCCGTCGAGCCTCTCTCCAGAGCGGCTCTTCTGCAGCGACTGCAGCAGCTATTCCACTTGCCTGTATAACAAATCCCAAAAACAGGCATCTGATTAGGGTCGCTGTCTTCGGCATACTAACTCTTTCTATCTACCCGGTATCGCCTTTGGACTTTCCCTAAATTATACCAGAATCCTCCCTTAAAAGCCAATAAAAAAACTCAAAAACCAGCGAAAACACCTGAGTACCTGAAGGAAATGAAAAAGACACTTGGTGATTAGGACTTCAGAAGGCCCAATAATTCCGCGTGAACCTTTTTGTTAGCGGTTATTACCTGGAATTCCTGGCCTTCATAGCTGTCCAGGTCAACAGGAAAGATTTTACCGCCTTGCCAATCGCTCACAATAGCCCCTGCAGTCTCCGCAATCACCGCCCCGGCCGCTATATCCCATAACCTCGGGTCAGAAGCGATAGTAGCAATAAGCCCGCCTTTTGCCACGTAAACAAGCTGCAGGGCTGTTGTGCCCAAATTGCGAAATCTTGTCCGCTCCATAATTTCGCAAGCCCAACCCGGCACCCCATTATCAAAATGGCTGTCCAGGCCAACGCTTGAAAATTTATCCATCTTCTCTTTGCCGGCTGTGATTCGCCTGCCATTCAATTGTGCCTCACGGCCTTTAACAGCCGTGAACATCGAGTCTGTGGCCGGCTCAAAAATAACGCCCACAATCGGCTTGCCCTCATACATTACCGCGATACTGATGGTGAACAAAAGCATACGGTGCGCAAAATTGTTCGTTCCGTCTATCGGGTCGATGACCCACCAGAGACGCTCGGCTCCTCTCGGCGGCTGCTTGAATATTCCGCCTTCATCACCTTCCTCGGCCATAAAACCGTGGTCCGGATAGTTCTCTTTGATTCGGTCCACGATTATTTTCTGGCATCTGGCATCGGTTTGGGTTACCAGCTCGCTGCTGGTCTTTAGCGAAGCTTTGATAAAGTTTATTTCTTCCATTGCCCGCTGACCGGCCAGACGTGCTGCAACAATCGCGGTTTCCAGCATTCGGCTCAAGTTTCTCTGCTCTAATACCATATCTTGCCTTTCGTGTTCCAACCTTGACAGAATTACTACATTCTCTTATTTTAGCGTAGTTATGCGAATAAGCCAACATCTAAATAAATCGAAATTTTTCTTCCGTGCATCGCCTCGCCAACAGGTTATAGCAGCAATTGTTCTCTTAGCAGTGGCTGCTTTCTTCGGATTGTTCTGGCTGGAGGCACACTACAAAATCGCCCTGTGGCCTCCCGGCTGCGGGTTCGAACAAAAATACGACCTGCCTTGCCCAACCTGCGGAATGACCAAGTCAACAACTGCTTTCGCTCAGGGCAAAATCTTCGAGTCGTTTTACATCCAGCCGGCCGCTGCGTTATTGTGTTCTGTACTGGCTGTTTCGGCGTTTTTGGCTTTCTTTATAGCTGTTTTTGGGGTATATTTTGGTTTTATCAAGCGTTTTTTTGCCGAAGTTAAAATAAGATACATAATTCTGGCACTGATAGTCATTATTGCTGCTGGCTGGGCGGTAACATTGGCCCGGGCGCTGGCCGCACACCATTGATTCCGCCTGACGAAGGGCGGATCTACGATATTGACTATTGAAAAAAATAGGTAACCGTTCACGGTGGCAAAACGGCGTTTTTGTGTCATTGCGTCCGCCGATGGCGGATTAGGCCGAAGCAATCTCAAATTTTCGCAGTCCGGCACGACGACTTGCCGGACCACGCTCGGCTCTCTTATGGAGTCCTTACGGACTGCCTCGCTCGCAATGACATAAAATGGCCAAAATTCAGCATATTGACCCGTGAACGGTTACAAAAATAGAAGATTAGCCAGAGAGAACACACGGAGCCCGGAGAACATCTGATTGGAAATCAAAATTCAGAACCAAAATTATGCAGATTTGGGGGAAATTCGGATTTTTTTCGGTTCTCTTTAGTGCGAATGTTGGTTTTTGGGCTGAAAATGGGGGCAGTAGGGTTAATTTGTAGGGTTTGGGTAAAATAGGGAAGAAAAAAATGGTAAAAAATGGGCAAAAATGAACAAAAATGCGCACGTTTTGCGCAAAAATGAACAAAAATGTGCGCTTTTTGGGCAGAAATGAGTAAAAAATTAGCACTTTTTGTATTTTAACATTTTGTTAAATTAGGAGACATGGGTAGTTTCTACCTGGCCACAGAAGGCACGGAGGGGAAATCAAATATTAAAAATCAAAAAGCAAAATGACAAATCAAAAAGCAAAATTAAAGGATAGGAAATAGCCACAAAGCCACAAAGGCACGAAGAAGAATTAGACGCAGATTTCACGACGAGAATTGGCCACAAAAAGGCACAAAAAACACAAAGGGAAATTAGACGCAGATTTCAAGACAAGGATTAGCCACAAAGGCACCAAGTCACAAAGAAAAATTAGACGCAGATTAACGCAGATTGACGCAGAGGAATTAAGCCACGAATTGACACGAATTTTTTTTAGACAGGATAACAGGATTAGCCGGATTTTGTTTTTAGCCAGCTTTAGCGTCTTTGTCCGAATCTTTGTTCGATGCAAGCATCTACAGAAGCTTCGTTCTCAGCCGCAGGGTTCCGTCGAAGCCGGACCCCATTTGTGAAGCTGGCGAAAAACGGCGAATTTTAGACAGGATAACAGGATTTGTACAAAGAATATAGAAGACAGAAGACAGAAATGGTGGGCACAGAATAAGAGGTTATCAGGATATCAGGGAATCAGGGTGTAGGATATCAGAAATCAGGGGAGCAGGTAATTCGTGATTTGGTATCTTAGTGGCTTGGTGGTAAAAACTACAAGGGTCGGTGAGCTCATGGTCGGGGCTTTATGCGAAGGAGGGTAAAATGCAAAATCGCAGCTAACTATTGATTATATGGCTCCGGATAACACTTAAGCCACGACTCAGGCTACGACCTTATAGACTGTATCGCCGCTTCTTACCCGCTCGCTAACTTTCACTCCGATGGAGTCTCCTGCTTTGGCCTGTTTAACGTCTAAATTGTTAATCTGCATTGATTCAACAATCGCTTGAAGGTCGGTAGTGTGGCCCTTAATGTGGATTTTATCGCCCAGTTTTAGAGCTGCCGTTAACTCGATAGCAGCTACTACGGGTCGGGCAAAGAAATGTGATACCTTTCCAATTATCTGCTCGTCCATTTTCGCATCTCCTTAAATAACTCAAACCAACCGTTTCTTAAAAACGGTCAGTTTGAGAGTCGATAGTCGTTAGTATTTAGTTGTTAGTTTGTTGAGGCCGACTTCGTCGGCAACTATTTTTATTTTACGTTACGCTGTGGCAAAAAGTCAAACAAAACTTGGCCAGCAAATCGGTCAGTTTGAGTTAAGCAAGTAAAATCCAATTCTACTCTGCGACTCGTGCTTCGTAGCCTTCGCAGAGTAGCAAGCAGCTTCGCTACGTAGCACGAGAATCTCAGCTAACGGGTTAGCTAACCAGCGTTGGCGCTATCCCGCGTCCGACTTCAGCGGTTGGCTATTGCTCACTACTAACGTCTACGCCCTTCCTCGTGTCCCGATAGTCAGCCAGCGCGTCGGCATCGATTCGAGTGACCTGTGCCGCTCTCAGCCAAGTGAGCGCGAACAATCCGACGCTTAGGACAAGTGATGTTACAGCCACCGCAAGGTCAAACCCTGAGGACGATGCCAACCACCTCCAAGAGACCAGCAGACCAGATACGAGTGTGCACGGCCCCATCGTCGCCGCGAGTATCATCCCTGAAATCGTGCGCTCGTAGTGGGTCCGACACAGATCGTCCTTCAGTACTTTCCTGATAGCTGATCTTATTTCGCTCGAGTCCAGTTCTGGGAGGTCCTTCCATTCTTCAGCGGTAAATCGCCGATGCATCCAGCGCACCAATCGGTTGGGTTTTGGGTACTTGGCTGTGGTGACGAGTCTTAGGATGCTGAAGAGATCTTGCAAGGAGGAACCCAGCACGTACGCTACTCCGGCGCCGAGTAGGTAGAATGCCAGTGGTGTATCCTGGTCGGGGAGCCGATCAAAGCGGTAAAGGAAGCTGGTAAGAACGATGCCACCACCAACAACATAGATCAGGTCTCGAACGATGAACTCGCGGACGTTTCTTGGCAGTTCTCCCATGATATTAGGTACCTATTTCAGCACAATATTTTGCTGCTCGCTGGCACTGCGTATGCAGCCTCCGAGTGCAGTCGCTTATTAGCGTTTTTCGCCCTGTGTCCGTCCAACGGTCTTGATTTCAACAACAGCTTTATCTGTTTCGTAAAGTGTCCTATCAACTTTCTGTCCTGTATTGGATGCAATATACTCCTTTGAGGCAGCTGCAAGAATTGGAAACACTCTCCGTAGATCTCCACTTGATCCCGTGCTTGTTACTGTTGTCTTCCAGGCTTGAACCAGATTTTGCGACTCCCTAAATTTCTGCAGATCATAGGCATCTAACACCATAAATCTGAAATAATTGACATAGGTCCCCATGTGTGTCGTGTATCCCGTAATTCCATACGATGGCGTGTAAGTGGTAGTACCAGAGTAGGTCCCATAGTTGCCGTACGAATAGAGAGTCCCGTGCGTATAACTGGACGAGACGCCAGTTTGCCCCCACACCGGCAAATTATAGGTGTACTGGTGCTCTTGGGGATCACCTATACCATATGCCAAGAATATGGCAAGGTCCGCTTGATTGAAATCAGGGGCCTCAACATAACCTTTGGATGAGAGTGCATGTTTGATGTATTTTGCAAACTCAATGAATTGTAGATCACTGGGTGTGGCATCGTCATTTGCTGGAAGAAGGACATAACTTCTCATGTTTGAGGAGTTAGGCGCACTAATTGAATTAATTTGAACCATAAAGGGAACCATAAAGGGAGTGCCACACCCGCCGAAGAATATTGAAAGACACAGAAAAGCGCCAAATAGTGGATACGTTCTCATTTCTATTCTCCTATCATCACTAACGCTCTGCCTCACCGGCGCCGCACACGCGGCGTCCGAGTTCAGCCGCTGGTTCGGTAAAATCTTCTCTTAATCACAAATCTAACTGTAGCCGTATTTTTTGTCAAGGGATGCAGTCAACCCTTGTTATGCCAATTAATGCAGAAGGTTGCATCTTAAAAACTAAAACCATTTTCAGAAAGACTAAGACCTCCACCACCAATCTTAAGATTACCCATCATGGTAAGACCGCCAACTTGTAGTTGATCTTGAGTAATAATCAAGTGATGTGAATCAGCATAAAAGTTACCTGTTATTCTTAGGATCGCGTCCATACTTTTTAGGACAGTCGCTCCAGGAGATCCAGGTGGCAAACTGACTTCTGCGGGGTCTATTTGTTCAACTTTAATAATAATGCTTCCATCATTACGACATACCTCAATGGATTGATCCAATTGAGATACCTTGATATGAGAGTCAGCCGCAACCAGTTTACTCTTAAAGAGTTTTACCTCTCGAACCCCATCTGCGTCCTTGATATCACAATCTACTGCGAGATAGGACCCAAGCGATCTGGCTCTATAAATCTCACGTATTCGAAAAAACTCCCTCTTTTTTCCTTTTTCAATAACTGTCAATATACCTGTAGTCCCCATATATAAATCTGAACCAAACATTACGCCGTATTTCATTGCTTTTCTCCTTTTTCACATTTAACGCTTTATCAATCGGCCTAACTATTGTTTATACGGTTTCCGTATAAACGTTTTAGCAAATAATGGTGTGCAGAGCACAGCCTACATTTTGTCCATCCTACGGCTACTCCTATATCATAACATTGGCTGGATAACTTTCAATGGAGCTTTCCCTATGAAATTCGAGGTTCAATCTCCGGTCAAAGCTGGGTTGTTCGAGGCGTTCACTTTACATCGTATCGATCGATGACTGAGAGGTCTGCTTGGTCTGCCGCCAGAACACAAGTATGAGAACGCCCAACACCAGACAACTCAAAGAATCACCGAGGAACCACCAAGTGGGTATTGCCGCTGTCAGTCCCGCTATCCCACAGACCACACCTACGAACACGGAAGCAATACCCGAGAACGGTACCATTACTTCGTATTTCATAGGGTGCAGGGCCAGGATTATAAAAAATACCCCCACCGCAGCATACGTAGCTGACATCACACGGGCCGCATACGCGAACAGCGGCGAATCCGGAAGCGATTCAATCCCAAAAACTTTGGCAATGGATTCCCATGCCGAGATAGGCAAAAACATTCCAAATACCGAAAGCAGGCACGCAATACCGGCTATCCACAGACAGATTTTTAATGCACGCATTCGCAGCTCCTTTCAATAAATAGTCGGGGTTGGTGGGCTGAAGCCCACCCTACATAGCTAATAGTCAATCCCGCTTATGACGGTGATATTATGTTCGTGATTGTGTGGAAAGGCAAGGGGATATTTTCATTGACTATTGACTATTTACAATTGACTATTGGGCTGAGGTTGCCAAAAATCATCAATGCTTGCTATTTTTGACAAGTCGGGTTAGAATACAGAGGCGAAATTTGAATTTATATTAAAGAAACCCCCAAATAAATTTGGGGGCTAAACACAAAGGAAGTTTTTTGGAGTTCGACAATGATTAAAGTCCTGATAACAGACAAACTTGCACAGGAAGGGATTGATTTGCTCAATTCGACAGACGGCGTTGAAGCCACTGTCAAAACCGGTATTGGTGAAGATGAGCTCGCTAAGATTATCGGTAAATACGACGGCTTAATCGTTCGCAGCGGCACAAAAGTTACGGTCAAGGTCTTAGCTAATCCCGGCAGACTAAAGGGTATTGCGCGGGCCGGCGTCGGCGTAGATAATATCGACATCGCGGAAGCGACCAGAAAAGGAATCTTAGTTATGAATACGCCCGGCGGTAATACGCTCAGTGCCGCCGAACACACGCTCGCTCTAATACTTGCAATGAGCCGAAATGTTGTGCCGGCCTGCGATAGCTTAAAGGCCGGTGCCTGGGACAGAAAGAAATATATGGGAAATCAACTCGATGGCAAGGTTCTCGGCGTGATAGGCTTAGGCAGAATCGGTATGGCTGTGGCGAAAATGGCAAATGGTTTCAATATGAAAATCTTAGGCTATGACCCATTTGCCGCACCCACCGACGCGGAAAAACTCGGCATCGAAATAAGTGAGAGCATCGAAAGAATCTTCAAAGAGGCCGATTATATTAGCGTCCACGTTCCGAGGAGTGAGCAAACGCTGAATATGATTGACGCCGAACAGATTAGAATGATGAAGCCCACCGTCCGATTAGTGAACTGCGCACGGGGCGGAATCATTAACGAAAACGCACTGTATAACGCCCTTGCGGATGGCGCAATAGCCGGTGCCGCTCTGGACGTTTACCCTACGGAGCCGCCGGAAAATACGCGCTTCAGGGAGTTTGAAAATTGCCTGGTTACGCCCCATTTAGGCGCCAGCACGAGAGAGGCGCAAATCGACGTTGCGGTCGAAGCCGCTCGAAACCTTGTTGATGCGATTAAGGGCGGCCCGGTCAGAAACGCCCTTAACGCTCCATCTACTGCTGGAGCGATGCCGCCAATTGTGGGCCAGTATGCTGAGCTTGCCCGGCGAATCGGTACACTCGTCAGCACCATTGCACCAGGCCGTATCAAGGACGTTGATGTTCAATATCGCGGCTCGATTGCCGAATTAGCCGTCGAGCCGGTTACCCTTAACTTTGCAATCGGCCTGCTGCAGCAGCATTTCGATATGCCCCTGAATATGGTCAATGTCGGCGTGCTCGCGAAGGAACGCGGCATAAGCATCGACGAGACGAAAAACATCGAGGCCAAAGACGTCGCCGCAAGTTTCAGCGCCAAGGTCGTTACCGATAAGGTTACCCGTACTGTAACCGGCTCGGTCTTCGGCGGCACTTTGCTGCGTATCATTGAAATCGACGGCTTCAACATAGAGATGACGCCGCAGGGGGCGGTCCTGGTCATCTTTAACGACGACAAGCCCGGCGTCATCGGCGTCGTCGGCACTGTTTGCGGCAGGCATAATATCAACATCTGCACGATGGGTGTCGGGCAAAAGCCGGTTGAGCAAAAAGCTGTTCTTGCCGTCAGTCTCGACAAGGAACCCGACGCAAAAGTCATTCGAGAGATTAGTAAACTTGATTTCGTGAACGAAATCTATGTCTGCAAATTAGACTGATGCTTGATACTTCCGCCTTCGCTGAAGCTACGGCGGACAAGCGATGCTCGTAACTCGTTGGGGGAGTAACGAATGGAGTCTTTGGCGTGGCTGAACAATTAATCATAAGTATCAGCGGAATGAGAGGCATCGTCGGGGAAAACCTCACTGCTTCTGTTGCCGCCGAGTACGGCTGTGCCTTCGGCACATTTCTAAGAAACACTTCCGCCGGCGAAAACGAAAAACTATCGGTGTGTATCGGCCGGGATTCTCGACCCAGCGGCGAAATGCTGAAATCAGCCGTTACGGAAGGATTGTGTAAAGTGGGAATTGATGTGGTTGATTTAGGACTTGTAACCACTCCCGGGGTGGGCATTATGGTAAGAGAACTTGGGTGCAGCGGCGGGGTGGTCGTTACCGCTTCGCACAATCCGGCCCAATACAATGGTATAAAATTATTGCTCAGCAACGGCATCGCTCCGCCGACCGACGCAGCAGAGCAAATCAAGCAGTACTTTTTCGATAAGCGTTTTGCTCTTGTAGATTCGGCCAATTGCGGCCAGGTAACTTCTAACAACCAAACCGATGCCACTCACATCGCCAGGGTTCTGGCAATAGTTGACACAGAGGTAATCAGCGCAAGAAAATTCACGGTCGTTCTGGACAGTGTCAACGGAGCAGGGGGGCGGGTTACGAAAAAACTGCTGGCGGAGCTTGGCTGCGAAATTTCTGCGGTGAACGATGAACCGACCGGCTTGTTCGCTCACGCCCCCGAACCAACCGCCGAAAACCTAACCGGCCTTTGTGAAGTAGTAAAAAACAAAGGGTCCGAAATCGGCTTTGCCCAGGATCCCGACGCCGACAGATTGGCAATTGTTGACGAAGCCGGAACTTATATCGGCGAAGAATATACTCTTGCGCTGGCAGCGAAGTATATTTTCAGCAAGAAAAGCGGTAAAGCAGCAACGAATCTTTCAACATCGAGAATGCTCGACGATATTGCTGAAGAGGCCGGCGGTCAGGTTGTCCGCACGGCTGTGGGCGAGGCCAATGTCGCCGCGGCCATGCTCGAACACAATTGCATCATCGGCGGAGAAGGCAACGGCGGCGTGATTGATTTGCGAGTAAGTCCAATCCGCGACAGTCTTGTCGGCATTGCTCTTGTTCTGCAGTTAATGGCCGAGACAGGAAAAACGATAAGCCGGTTAGTCAGTGAAATCGGCGGCTATTATATGAGTAAAGATAAATTCGCCGCAGATAAATTGCAGGCCGAACAAATTTTGAAGTCAGCAAAAAAGGCCTTCACCAATGCAAAACTCGACACCACCGACGGCTGCCGATTCGATTTTGACGATGGCTGGCTGCACCTGCGAGTTAGTAATACTGAGCCGGTTATGAGGATTATAGTTGAGGCAAAAGACCGAGGTACCGCGCAAAAATATATCGACGCAGTTTTGAATATCCGAAAAGAAATATCAGGCTAAACTCCAGATGGACAGCGCCAAGCAAAAAATCGCCGGTCGGCAAATAAAATCTGTAACAAATCTTGCGATTGCTACAAATCTTGCCCTTTTTGTTATCAAGGTGTTTGTCGGTTTCTTGAGCGGTTCGATTGCCCTGATTGCCGATGGGATTCACTCGATTTCCGATATGGTCACTGACCTTGCCGTTCTTCTGGGTTTTTACTTTGGTTCGAAAGAGCCGGACCAGGAGCATCCTTACGGCCATGGTCGAATCGAAACCTTCTCAGCCGGCCTCATCGCCTTACTTTTGGTTTTCGTCGGCTTAGCAATGATTTACTGCGCTGCTATCGCTATAGCTAAAGAGAAGGTTGCAGACCTTGGTATAGCCGTGCTTATCGTTGCGCTAATTTCTGTTGTTACTAAAGAATTGCTTTTCAGACGGACTAAAAGAGTTGCCGTTGAATCTCACAGCCCTGCTCTTTACGCCAATGCGTGGCACCACCGCAGCGATGCGTTGAGCTCGATTGCAGTTGTGATTGGCTTTGTGTCGATGAGGTGGGGTTATGCACACGGTGACCAGGTTGCGGCGATTGCGATTGGCCTGATGATAATTCTGGTGGGTGCGAAAATAATCGGGGGATGCCTGCATGAGCTGACAGAAAGTGCCGTCGATGAGGGCACAATTGAACACATAAAAAGTATAATCAACTCCAACTCTTCAATACGGCAGTGGCACAGACTCAGGAGCCGGACGGTCGGCAGAGAAGTTTTTCTCGACCTTCATATCCTCGTTGACCCGGATTTGAACATAGCCGGCGCCCACGAGATAGCCGAAAGTCTGGAAAGCGCTTTGCACGAGCAGATAACCCGTCCGGTTAATATTACCGTTCACATCGAGCCGGACGTACCTGCCCTGAGAAAATAAGAAAAGAATTTAGCCACAGGGAAATTCAAATATCAAAGTGTAAAATTTTGCCCCATTCTTTTTGAATTGTTATTTGTCATTTTGCTTTTAGATTTTTGTTTTTTTCTCTGTGCACTTCCTGGGCCTTCGTATATTACTGTATAGCAAACGCTCAGCCCATTTCATGTTCAAAAGAGGCATTATGGTTATTCGTAGACTTTCTTGGGCGGAAGGCAGAAAAAGACAGTTAGTTTTTGGGAAGGGGAGGGTTTTTGTAACTTCTTATTTCAGAAGCGGTTAGAGCAATTTTTGGTCGTTGGGCAAAAAGCTCAAGAAATGGGCTTGAATAGGTATAGGTCAAGACGGAAAAAATTTTGAAATTTATCTTGACCAAGGAGAAAATCTTATATATAATGTCTATAGACAAGATGGAAAAGGATATTACAATGAAGCTAACTACAAAAAGTGAATACTCATTGCTGGCACTAATCTACATTACCCGCAACGAGAACAAAGGTTTTATAAAAATAGAAGAGATTTGCTCGAAGTGTGAAGTTCCCAAGAAATATATGGAGCTTCTGTTCTCAATCCTAAGGCAAAGCCGCTACATAAAGACCAGAAGAGGCACCAGTGGCGGCTACAAATTAGCAAAGCCTGCATCGAAAATAAGCGTCGCAGAAATAATAAGACTGATGGATGGCGCTTTAGCACCGACAGAGTCGGTAAGCAAGTACTTTTTCTCGCCTACCCCTCTGTCCAGGGAGAAACACCTCATAAAGATATTGAAGGAGATACGAGACTATATTGCTAACAGACTCGAAGCCTTGAAACTCTCTGATCTGGTTTAGATTGTTAGTAATTAGCCCGTTTGTATATGGTCAAACTTGGGTAATAAAGCTATGGAATTATGTTTTGGGCCTGTTTACGATTATCAAAACCTTAGCTTGGAAAACTTAATTCTATTACAAAAACCCTTACATTGAAAGGAAGCGAATATGCCCGCACAACCGGAGCACACAATCTTCTTCGATGAGAATACTAACGTCGCGGATAAGTGGGCCCTCGAGCTGATAGCAAATGCCGCCCGCCGGTTACTTCCCTCTACCCCAGGTCATTATATCTTTATCAAGTTAGACGATTACATGGATAGTCACCTCTATTTCTCGGTCATCCTTGCCAGCACACCAAACCTACCGCTGCGTGTATGGAAAGCCACTGTGATCGACGAGGACACGGACCCTCAATTTGATGAATGCGTGTCGATAAAAGAGTAAACAACGGTGTTAGGAGTGCTGATCTGCATCATCGCGATATCTGTGATGAAGATCACCTTTCGATAGATGATTACACGGATAGCTGGTTAAAAGACAGAGAATAATGAAGTTTGTTACCAGAAAAATACACTTTTCTACTCAAGGAAATAGTGAAATTACTAACTTAACTAATCCAGTGGAGAAATACCTCAAAGGTACCAATTTAAATTCAGGGTTCGTAAATTTGTTTGTTCCAGGAGCTACTGGTGGATTAACCACCATGGAATACGAACCCGGATTAATCGATGATTTCCGGAAGACCTTTGAACGCATTGCCCCCGAGGAAACAGAATATTCCCATAACTTAACTCACAAAGACAAAAATGCCCATTCTCATATTCGCGCTTCTTTAGTAGGTCCTTCCTTGAGTATTCCATTTGAAGACTCTGCTTTACAATTAGGTAAATGGCAACAAATTGTTTTCATCGATTTTGATAATCGCCCTCGGAAAAGAAAAATTATTTTACAAATAATAGGCGAAGGATGAAACCAATATTACAAGTAGCTTTAGACTTTGTCGAGTTGATTCGTGCGTTCAAATTAGCTGAAGAAGCGGTTAATGGTGGGGCAGATTGGTTGGAGGCAGGCACACCTTTAATCAAAAGTGTTGGGCTGGATTGTGTACGAGAATTAAGAAAAAAATTCGCTCATCATACTATTGTAGCTGATATGAAAACAATGGATGTGGGAAGGATTGAAGTAGAATCAGCTGCCAAAGCAGGGGCAGACATCGTCGCTGTATTAGGTGTAGCTTCTGACTCTACTATCATGGAGTGTATTCAAGCCGGCGGACACTATGGTGCAAAAATAATGGTTGATCTTTTGCAAGTGCCTGAATTCTTAAAAAGAGCTAAAGAAATCGAACAAATGGGAGCTGATTATTTAGGTCTGCATACTTCAATTGATGAGCAAATGCAAGGAAAAATATCTTTTGAGAAGGTTAGCCGGGTTACTCAAGAAGTAAATATCCCTGTTGCCGTAGCGGGTGGAATAAATTCGGAAAATGTGTGCGAGGCGGTAGAGGCAGGAGCAACTATAGTTATTGTTGGTGGAGCCATAATCAAGTCTGAAGATGCCCAGAAAGCAACTCAAGAAATAAAGAAAGCTCTCAATCAAAAAATCAGTATAAAGACTAAACTTTTCAAAAGGATTTCTGATGAAAATATTCGAGAGATCCTGGTGAAAGTTTCAACAGCAAATATTTCTGATGCTCTGCACCGTCAAGAAGCATTGAGAGCAATTTTCCCCATTATATCGGGAACAAAAATGGTTGGCCAAGCAGTTACTGTAAGAACTTATCCGGGCGATTGGGCTAAACCCGTGGAAGCAATTGATGAAGCTGAAAAAGGAGATGTAATTGTAATTGATGCCGGCGGAGTAGGTCCAGCGGTGTGGGGGGAATTAGCCAGCCATAGTGCACAAGAAAAAAGTCTGGCTGGCGTGGTGATAGATGGAGCTGTTCGGGATGTAACAGAAATTCGTCGAATGAAGTTTCCAGCCTTCGCTAAAATTATTACACCTACCGCTGGTGAACCTAAAGGATTTGGAGAAATCGGCGTGCCGGTGAGTATTGTTGGAACAAAAGTTTTCCCCGGGGATTGGGTTATCGGTGACGATGACGGGGTGATAATTATACCTAATAAAAAAGCGGCAGAGTTCACTAATCGTGCGATGGATGTATTAGAGAAAGAAAACCGTATAAGAAAAGAGATTGAAGAAGGAAGAACTTTAGGAAAAGTAACTGAACTATTGAAATGGGAGAAAAAATAAATACAAGGAGAAAAAAATGGCAACAGAATTAACCAATGAAAAGAAGATGGCGGCACAATTAATCGATGGGAAAGCAGTGGCAAGAAAAGCGAAAGAAGAAATAAAGAAGGAAGTAGTTGAGTTGAAAGAGAAACATAAATCTTTTCCTCTTCTTTTAGCGGTTCAGGTGGGAGAGAATCCTGCTTCGGCAGCTTATTTGAAAAGTCAGAAGAAAGGTTGTGAAGAAGTTGGTATTGATTATCAGGTTCAGCAATTGCCTCAGGAGACCAGCGAGAAAGAGCTTATTCAGTTTATCAAAGAAAAAAATCAAGATAGC
>JAUVYQ010000297.1 GCA_030603035.1 Phycisphaerae bacterium
AGCTGCCGACGGTCCTCGATGCGGAGCTGCCGACGGTCCTCGATGCCGGCTATGTCCTCGATGCCGAGTTGCTCTGAGATTTTTGGCTTGACAAATAAAAAAGTCTATGTTTAAGTGTTTTTAATGAAAAGAAGAGTGCTGCTAAGTGTAGCATACGGCTGAACTATAAGCCGTGTTTTCGATGGGAAAATGGATTTTGTAGCGCTGCACGTCGCAGCACGATGAATCTTAAGGAGAATCTGTTATGCAAAAGCAATATGTTCGGAAAGTGCAGAAAATTGGGAACGGGTTAGGTCTTCGTGTCCCCCCTGAACTTTGCCAGGAAGCTGAAGTCGGCAGGGGAGACAACATTGCGCTTGAGTTTAATCCGGAATCCGGAGGTTTGAAGTTGGGTAAGGTTGCTCTGGCTAATCCTGTTGTCGATGATGTTCCACCACAAGATGAGACTCTCGAAAACAGCGAAAGCAAATCGAACGAAAACAAATCAAGAGTCGATTTGGCTGGTGAAACAGAGCAGAACCCACAACCTGATGTGTCGAAATTCGAGTTTTGTACGAGCTGCGGTTCTGATGATATTCAAGTCACCGGAAATCAGTTCTACTGTGGCGAGTGCGATGTCACTTATGAGGTGACACCGAGAGGCACTAAGGTTGTCGCGGCAAATCCTATGCAGATTGTCAATGACCTTGAAAATCGTGTCGAACAGCTTGAGCATTCTGTGGATGGTTTGAACCACAAATCCGGCAATGACGAAAACTCCGGTGGTCTTTTGAGTTGGTTGGGAATTAGGTGGTCAGACGGAAATGACGGAAATGGAGACGAAGGCTTAGTGCCGGTCGGAGCTGGCTCTGACGAAGACGAAGACGAAGACGAAGACGAAGAGACCGAGTTAGGCGGTTTTATTAGTTGGTGACCAGGCTCAGCCGTCTCACAGAATACTTGTATAGCCGTTCGGCAGCTTCACCAGGGACAAACGGCACGATGCGCCTGTTATTCCTTCCCCTGGTGAAAAAGAGGGCGTCAGCTTCCCAGGCTGACGCTATGAGCTGCCGGTGATTCGCCCTGGCCTCCGGAGTACAGAGCAATCGCCAGCAGCTCGTATCTGAATAAATTTTTGTTGTGTGTGGAATTAACTTTTGACAAACCGCCGAGAATCTTGTAAAAGACGGTGATTGAATTTAAGCGTAAAGTTATGTTTCATTAGCTAACTTTTTGTCAGACATAGGTTAATAAAACATACGTCCAGTAAGCTGAGTGAAACATAACATATATATAAAGACTTGTATCGTAAAGAGTTATAGTAATTTAGTTGAGGTTTGATTGTGAAAAACGTGGCATAATTTGTTGATGGCAGAACCCTGCGATTGGCTGTTTAACCAACCGCAGAAGCTCCGACACCCTGTTAGATACGGGTTCATCGTAGCGAGAAATTCCCTGCTGTCAATAAGTTTTTTGCAGAAAAGTAAAAAAATTATGGCAGCAGTAAAGAATACGAAATTCGCTGGGCAGGAACGGAGCAACGCAGGAGTGCGACTCCCCGCGGCTCAGCGATGCGTAAAAGCAGAGAGGGCAGGGAAACAGAGAATCTTCCATCCCCTGCTTTCTGCTTTTTTGTTCCACGCCGTGATATTCCCAGGCACAAAAAGACTTCACACAGATTCGCAAGACTTGGATGAACGTCTTGGCGTGCCTGGGGATTTTTATCGTATCATCGGAGAGAGGAAATCGTCTGCGCCCGAGCTGCCCGCCCCTGGTTGTCTCTCTCTGCTTTTCGCCAGCAATGCGCAAAACTTCGGAG
>JAUVYQ010000148.1 GCA_030603035.1 Phycisphaerae bacterium
CTCGTCGGCCAGATTCTTCGGCTTCGCCTCAGAATGACAAATGCTGAAGGGTTATCAGGATAAGCTCTAAATGGTGACATCTACTCGCGAACAATTTTATAAACGGCGTATTGCTGAACTTGAGGCTCAATTGAGACAACATGATGAGCGAATCGCTAAGGACGGGAACATTTTGCCGCCGAAGTCGGCTGCAATTTCTAAACGCTTTGTCAAGCATGGCGATGCGAAGGCAAGGGAACCGTTCGGAGATTATGCATCGCTGAATATGCCCCCCTAAATATATGGATTCGGTACTTGCGCAGGAATGACGCATTGAATCCTGGTGTCTTCGTGTCTTAGTGGCAAAAAAATAAAAAGACCAAAAAATAAAGCAGCGGCCAGTACTTAGACCGCCGCTGCTTAGGAGGGAAGAAAAATGACAGGATTATTATAACTATTCAGCTCATCAGCTAAAGGGGTTTTTTTCTGAAAATATTAAAAACTTTGTAGCCGCCCTGTTAGTGATATTCAGCGTTTATCCGGACTACAAAGAGCAGGTGCACCCTTTGAAAAGCCCCGGAAACCAAAAACTTGCAAAATTGCTCTTCGGAAGGTATAATAATTACGGTGTTCAAAACAGGTTGTTTTGTGGGAATTAACGCAAAATGGATAAAAAAGACAAAATCGAAGTAAAGCCGCTTGAAACAGTCGAGCCGATAGGCAAACGTGTCCTGATTTGCAAAGATGAGGACAAAAAACAAACCAAAGGCGGTATCCAGCTGCCCGACAATATAGAAATCCCCACGATAACCGGCCGAGTCGTAGCGGTCTCGGCTGAGATCGAAAACGCACCGGACATACCACTGCGTCGATACGACAAAGTGCTGTTCAATCCCAAAGGTGCCATACCCGTTGATTTCGAAGGCGATAATCGTTTGTTCGTCGTAGAGCTCGAAAACGTCGTTGCAGTCTTCAGAAAATCATAAGAAACTGTCCAGATGCAAACTTGGGAGAGTCAGCGGCTCGTCCAGCCCCTCCGAGGGGCGCGGCTCGTGAGAACGGTGTGCGATAAATAATCCTTAGATTCGGGCTTGGTACTTTCGCGGGTTTCGGGTATCCTACATTTGAGGTTCCTGACAACGTGATTGTAGAAATGCTTACCTGGGAAATCCCGGATTATGGCTGATAAAAAAAGAAATACCTGGCTTGCTAAAATAAAAAGAATTTTTACTTCAGTGCTGCCTGTTTCTAAAAGACGCAAAGGCAAATGTATTAATTGTGCCGCCTGTTGCAAGCTGCCTAATGTCTGTCCATTCCTCAAGTACAAACCGGACGGGAAATCTTATTGTTCCATTTATACAATTCGTCCATTAAATTGCAGAAAATACCCAAGAACCAAATCCGAGTTTATTACTGCGGATACCTGTGGTTATAGATTCGAGTCCCGTTAGAAATCGAGCTTTTCGAGGACCGTTGGCCTGATAAGATAATTTGCCTTAGGGGGGACGCATTCAATTTCAGACTCTATCAAATATTTCTTCAGTACAAACGCTAACTGCTTTTGCACTACCTTTGTGAACAGCTCTGTTATGCTCTGCGTTTTCTGCGGAGCAGGGTTAATCCGCCGAGGCCCAGCAGGCAAACCGTCGCCGGCTCAGGTATCGGCACCGGAAAGTCATCGTCGTCCGGCTCCGGTTGCGGCTCTTGGTCAGGCGGTCTCGGCCCATTCGGCCTTCTACCACCTCCCCCCCCATATCCCTGCCGGGCATAATCTGCGGCACTGGCGAACAGACCACCGCCAGGTGCACTCTGTGTCCTCTCTTCCACATCCAAAAACTCATACTCAGACCGCTCAAATATCGCAATGACGATTTTCGGTGCATCAAGATACACGACAGTTCTATTTGCGGTCGGGTCACTCACGTCGCCCAGCCAATAAACGAATTGATAGCCGGGTCTCGGAACCGCCGTCAAAGTAACATCTGTATTCAGGTCAAAGTGATGAACCCCTACCTCCGGAGTTATTGTGCCACCCTGGACAGGTGTCTGCTGAAGCAAAAGCGCAGTGCCGTCTGTTTCACAATACGCCGGCTCAAGCAATGCACACAAAATAAATATAGCAGCTAATATTACCGCCTTCCGTCTAACGAATATTGAGCTATTGCGTCTCATTACCATCCCCCACTCCTGTTATAAAATTTAATCGTGCAAACAAACCCCGTGTCACTAAACAGACTTTCTTCGTCTCATACGCATCATCAGTGCGCCGCCGATGCCGAGCAATATTACCGTGATGGGCTCAGGGACAGCTGCTGGGACCTCACCATATTCGGCATCTATCTCGTAGTCGCCCGGAACAGGTGAAGAGTCGCTGGAGAACACCAAAAACCAAGAGTGCTCATCGCGCATTAAAATCTGGTTAGCAAATATCCAAACCGCTTGTAAATTTGACTCGGTAAAGTATGCGCTAGTTGGTTCTATGCCGCTATCCGGGACATCCTCCTCCGCACCGATGCTGTCTTCATATACGTCCATAGGGTCTCCATCGCGCGCGAATATGCTGAAATACGCAACTGCTTCATCACTGCCGGGATAATCATTAAATATCTGATATGCGTAAATGTATTGGCCGTTTCCAGGTGCTGTAAACCCAGCTTCGACAAACTCGTTTCCGCCCTGGGTATCATAAACAGCAAAATCTATGCGTCCACGGAGATAGCTGCCACTGATTACCTCAATGTTATAGAATCTGCTGCCTTGCCAGTGGCCATCTGCGTACGAGCTAATTGGCAGTATTGTCGCAGATGCACTCTGAACAAATAATGTTGCAACGACCAACAAACTAAAGAACCCGATTTTTCTTATCACCATCATCTTTCACCTTCCTTCCCAACAGTTTTTAGTTTTCAGTTTTTAGTTTTTAATGCGGACCGCCTTTTCCGGGTAAGAGTCATTAGTGCACCGCCGATACCAAGCAATACGAGCGTTGCCGGTTCGGGGACACCGGTCATTTCAAGATTATCGAGCTTATAGTCACCATTGTCATCAGCACGGTTGAGGTCATCCACACGAAATTCAACAATGGATTGACCCTCAATGGCTGATATGGCCGACAAGTTGTAGCTAAAAGGATGCCAGTCATAATCGCGTGTCATCGGTTGATTATTTAGTATTTCTGTCCAATCGACGCTGCCGCCGACTCTATAATCGAAATCAAAGCTTGAGGGACCTAAATCATCTACTCTATCTTCGGACTTATAATCCCACCTGATCGTCATATCCTGCCAACCCGTTGTATTGATCGTCATGAGCCACTGGGAGTCAGCTGTGGCATTATTCCACGCACCGGCTTGGCCCGCACTATGCCAGGTCCCCGCTGCGTCCGTGTAGACGAGCCCATCTTTATCGTTAGTATCATAATCTCCACCTGATATGCTCAGTTCAGGTTCGCCAACAACATTCCACGCGTCTGGGTCCTCCGTATAATGAGGGGCATCCGGGCCAAAGTCCCAGATTGCCATTAGGTCCGCGTTGGCCGGGCCGCTCAGCGCCGGCAAAAGCACCAGGGCCATCAGAACAATTACTTTCCTCATCTTTCACCTTCCTTCAAAGACAAAAAAAACATTTGATAAAGCTTCAATACACGCATTTGCCCACTTGCTATGCGCGCAGAACCTTCCCGTTATTGCATCCTGAGTTTTCTTTTCCCAACGGAGTTTTCCCTGCCCCCGATTTTTGGTAGTTTCGCTCGTGCGCCAACTACCTATTGTACAAAATGCAGCTCATCATAAGCTCAAAATGTACAAACGCTCGTGAGCTTTCTCATCCATATTTTATCGACGTGTGTCCCTACACAAACTTCTTACACGGAACAAAATAGCTACAAAGCAAAACAAATATTGCTTCTACTGATGAGTTTTCTCACAGCCCCCAAGCTGATGGTGTTATTTAACCAGATTAGTTTCTGAAAGTCAAGACTTTTTTTCATTTTTTAAGCCGTTGCCGGCAAAAAAACCGGGGCAATTGCCCTGAGATGGCGTCTTAAAGGCCTGTAACGGGCAATTTGAGGGCAAGAAATATGGGAAAAAAATTTATAAGAATCGCTTCATATCGTAAAAAAAGGTTGCTTGCCCTTAACTCTCCCTGCCTGGCTTTGTTTTTCTTATCGGCTTTTGCTGGACAAACCGGCTGATATTGCGAATCGCCTGGCGCAGACGCTGCTCATTTTCGACAAGGGCTATGCGCATATAATCTTCGCCGTTTTCGCCAAAAGCCCTGCCCGGAGCAATTGCGACCTCCGCATATTCCATCAGGTCCATTGCGTAATCGATAGTGCCTTTGCCTTTCAAGTGTTCCTCCGGCACCTTTGCCCATACAAACATTGAAGCCCGCGGCTTTTCCACCTCCCAGCCGATTCTCGCAAGACCATCGCACACCACATCCCGCCGGGACTGATACCTTTTATTCTGAGCGATTATATCCTCGTTACAATTTCGCAGCGCAATAATACCGGCTATTTGTATCGCCTGGAATATACCGTAATCGTAATAGCCCTTTATCGTCGCAAGGTAATCGAGCATATCTTTATTGCCTGCAGCAAAGCCGATTCTGAAGCCTGCCATATTGTATGGCTTGCTCATCGTAATAAATTCAACGCCGATGTCCTTCGCCCCTTTAACCGAAAGAAAACTCGGCGCCTTATAGCCGTCAAAACAGGTCTCGCCATAAGCAAAGTCGTGAATTACCGCTATGCCGAACCGCTTTGCTAAATCCACGACCGGCCCAAAAAAACCCTCGTCAACTGTCATCGCCGTCGGATTGTGCGGGAAATTAAGAATCAGCAATTTGGGCTTTGGATAAAGATTCTCGCAGACCATCGCGATGTTATCTACGAATTTCTCGTCGCAGCCGAGAGGAACTGATATTACATTGGCACCGGCTAAAGCCACGGAGTAATTGTGAATCGGAAAAGCCGGGTCCGGCACAATCGCCGTATCTCCAGGCCCTAACATCGCCAGGCACAAATGGCTAAAGCCCTCCTTCGAGCCGATGCAGGCCAGCACTTCTGTCTCCGGGTCAAGCTGCACATTCCATTTCTGCTCATATTTCTTTGCGATTTCTTTCCGCAGGCCCTTAATACCTCTTGATGCGCTGTACCGGTGGTTCCGCGGGTCCTGCGCCGCCTGGCATAGTTTGTCCACCACGATTTGCGGCGCCGGGTCGGACGGATTGCCCATACCCAGATCGATAATGTCCGCACCTGCCTGGCGTTTGGAAAGTTTTAGTGCATTCAATCGCCCGAAAAGATAGGGCGGCAAACGCTTTATTCTCTGTGCCGGCTCAATCCGTCTGTTAGAACCGGATGTATCCATCTTAAAGTCCATAATCGTCTTTCCCGCAAGTCCACAAAACCTTTCTTTCAATCCAATAGGATAGTCTACACTGAATAGGTAAATTTTCAAACCATTTTTCACTCCGGCAAAAATTTGATTATGTGATAAACATAAGCCGCTCTATAATTTACGCTCTGCATCTGTATTAGCTAAGAGTAGAAGATGCCCGAGATAATCATCAGTTAATGAAGGAAGCAAAAATGACTTATCCAGCCCATCAGCAAGGCAAAATGGAGCGGATAACCCGGAGGTGGTGGTTCTTTCTGCTTTTTGTGCTACTGTGGTTTGTTGTTCCGCCGTACGCATCTAAGGGTTACAAGTTCCCAGAGGAGTGTTCAAATGTGATATATCACGTGCTTGGCAACGCGATCATTTACTCATATTCCGAACTGTTTCCTATTTTCAAAATAGTTCCTATTCTTCTTATCGTTTCGATTTTGATTTTCCGTAACAAAGTCGCCCGGCTTTTCAACACCTATGTTGCCATAAGCTATGTTATTTTCGCTTTAGGCCAGAGCATAAGTGTGACAGAAAAATATGGCGTGGCAATATGCACCATCAACTTAATAATGTTCCCCGTGGTTGCCGCCCTGTGGATATGGGAAGCTGTTCTCGTACAAAATGATTTCACTCTAACAAAACAATCGATCTGGAAATACTGGGTTGTACCTTTAGTATTACTGGCATTTTGGTACCCGATAAATTTGCGAACCGGCCAACCTGACTTTAATCCTATTTACATATTCACATCGCCGGCAGGAGTGGCTTTTTGTCTGATGACTCCGGTTTATCTCGGACTACTCACTCTCTATTATCCAAAA
>JAUVYQ010000229.1 GCA_030603035.1 Phycisphaerae bacterium
ATTGTGTCTTTTCAGATAACCTAAATTTTACTTTATTTAGATGGATGAAAAAGTTCTTTGCGCCTATTGCCTTGATGGAATGTACTAATACATTACTTTCGGGCAATTAGCATATATAGTGCATTTAAATGATAATCATGATAAAATGAATCGATAGCGCTTGCCGGTAATGGTGAATAGAGAAAGTGTATTGAGCTTAGCCAGCCCGGCTTCCAGCCTTTCCATCATTACAGGGTCTTTACGATTTCGCTTCAGTACAACCATACGCTGTTCTCGAGTTTCTTCTACTTCGCCATCTAAAAGTAACACCGATTGCATCAAAGTAGAGAAGCTTAGCGGACCCATCTGGAGGAACTCTTTCAAGAAATAAGCACACAGGTTTGACAAGCTCACCCGGAAGTAGGTAAGAATTTGATCCAGTTCAACATCTACTTTGTAAACGAACTCTTTACCCTGCAAGCGCATCCAACTGGCTTCGTAGCGGTGCAGCCTCCTGAACTCTTTTTCATAGCTCTTTTCGATGTCCTTCATACTTCGCTGCACCCGCCCAATCTCGCGGGTACATGCTTTAAGAGCTTCCGCATCTTTCTTGCCAAGAAGCCGTTTTCCCTTCTTGATGCGACTTTTTACTCTTAAGGTACGTTCCTCTTCGATAAGGACGGCGAGTGCCGTTGTTTTCTGAGCAATTTCTGCCAGTGGACTTTTAAGCTTATCCCGAAGGGTTGGAATCTTCTCTTTAAGCTTTTCCTGCTTATCCCGTACGATTGGATCCTCTACCAGCATCTTACCATAACCGGCAACACGGTGAAGCGAGGCAAACCCTTTCATGCTTCGAAAGGTAAGCTCCTGCTGCGGCCAACGATCAAAGTACGCCTTTACTACAAGGCTCGGGCCTACCGTACTAACCGGCAAGCTCGTCAGCAAAACCGTCCGCTTTCCATAGTCCCACTCTATACGAATTGCCCGCACCTGCAATAAATAGTCCTTTTCCTTTGAATCCTTCAGCTCAATATCACATTCGTATAACGTCGCATCCCCAAAGCGATAGCGCTCAGGACTCCCTTCATGGCGCACTTTGCGCGCAGACCACTGATTATCATCTAAGGGCGTGATGTAATGATAGCGACGCTGGGAGGCAAATGCCCGCAGGGTCTCTACACTGTTACCCGCACTATCCATCACCAGAACACGGGTCACCTGACTGTGATTAGAAACCTCTTCCATATATCGTTCCACTTTTTCCATCATCGACAGCGTATATACGCCCATAGGACCATGTCCTGAATAGGTCTCAAAGTAAATCGGGTGTCCGAAACAGTCATGCACAAACACTGGCTCCAGGCATCCCATCACCCGCCCCCACATGGTTACCTTGTTCTTACGCACACGCTTCGTTGACCAGATCGGTTTGGTGTTCCCGTCTATGAAGAAGCACAGAAACGGCATCTCCAAATCTATCTCACTCCTGCCCCATGTCTCATACCAAAACTTAACCTGTCCGCCTAACAGTGATTCCGAAGCTCCAACATACTTCAATTCTCGAAGAAACCGATCCAGTGTCCCTTGCTTATAGTTAAAACCACAGAACCCATCAAGTGCGTTCCCAACTACTGCGTTCACATGGCGTACCTCCCCGTTTAATGTCACCAAAGGAAGCGCCAGAACCGCCAAAGCTTTTCGCTGTAGGTTCTTGGTGCTGGTGTGAAAAATATCCATCCGCCTGAGGTCTTTCTTCGAACGTTTCAACTCAATCGAGGCAAATCGCATTTTTCGCACACTCGCACGCTTGTTGTATCCCTTTGTGAACTGACCCTTAGAGTTCCGGCCGTATCGGTCCGGAGGATCATCCGGCTGTGGCTCTGAACCCCGGCAATTAATCACATCCATCACAAATCGAGCCGTATGTTCCGGCCAGCCCAGATGCACAGCCAGGGCGGCAATTAATTCAAAACCAGCACAAGAGACTCGCTCCTTGTTCGAAACCTCAAGCACAGGCCGCCCTGTGGCTACCTCCATCTTCTTCAATACCCGGCTAATCGTAGAGCGATGAACCGTAGTCCCAAACTCCGAAGCCAGCGCTCGTTGGGCTTCGGAAGGACTCACAATCATCCTGCCTTTGACAAAGCCGCGAAGAAAAGCAATCTCATCCTTATCCAGTTTTCGATTGTTTCCATCCTGACGCCTATCCTTTAATCCCTCTTCGCCTTTCTCAGATAGGCGTGAACGATAGCGGTAAAATTGTGCAATACTGAAAGAGATTCCATAGCGTTTGATATAAATCTCTGGGGATAAAGACGACCGTTCAATACGTGCGACGGCCTTTACAATCTGTTTTTCTCGGTCAACGTTAACCATGGTATCGTGATTATCATATCACGGCTATCATTTAAATGCAACAACTTTTTACATACCCGAAAGTTATGTTCTATGATAACACAGAGATTCTGGCAAAAGATTCTCGATAGGGAAGGTTATAAGTGCATGAGAAAGTCCTCCCGCCAGGGAGTAGAAATGTACTGGCCCGCTTAGAGAAAAACACCTCTCCGGCGCTTCAAGGATGGATTCTCGCCGGAGGAACCGGATTAGCTCTGCATCTGGGCCATCGCTGTTCAGAGGATTTCGATTTTTTTAAAACAGTGAGGATGGACATACAGGGTCTACACGAAATATTCAAGCTGGAAGGCTCTTATAAAACTCTACAGGAAGAGAAGCGGACTCTAACCGTTCTAACAAAAGGCGTCAAGATCTCGTTTTTCCGGATATCCGATCCATTTCTCTTCAAAACCACATCCTACAGTTTTTTTAAAATCGCAGATATTCGTGACATCGCTCTTATGAAACTAATCGCAATTTCCAGCCGCGGAAGCCGCAAGGATTTTATCGACCTGTTTATCAT
>JAUVYQ010000104.1 GCA_030603035.1 Phycisphaerae bacterium
TAAGGCTTATGAGCCTATTTGGTTCTGTTCGCGAACGGAAGACAGGATTGTGGGAAGTCAAGTAATGAGCAGGAACGGAAAAACTATCATTATGGACAAACCAAGGGCCTTTACGTTGGTAGAACTTCTGGTGGTGATTGCTATTATTGCGATATTAATGGCAATATTGATGCCGGCACTGCAGCGGGCAAGGGAGCAAGGCAAGCGGGCCGTGTGTCTTAACAATCTCAGGCAGTTGACCCTTGCCTGGATTATGTATGCAGATGATAACGAGGGTAAGCTTGTTAAGGCCTGGGTGGTACCGTACATGACGATGTTGATGACTCAAAGATAAATAGAAATAAGGAGCAGATTCGCAGGCCAAGTGATAAGTTCGTTTTTGTTGATGAAGGTGTAGAGCCGCCGCACAGCCCTTGGGCTCAGCTCCTACCCATAGGACGTGGGGGGACCAGCCTACGAATCGACACGGTAATGGGACGAATTTCTCTTTTGCCGATGGGCACAGTGAATACTATAAGTGGAGAAACAAGGCCACAATCGAGCTTGCCGGTGGTCCGGGTTCGGGCTGGGTCAACCTGTCTGCTGAGGACAGCGCAGAGGATTACGACTGGCTGGTCAGGGGCTTATTCGGGAGGTTATACTACTAAGGACACAGGAGACATTTTTTGTTCTCATTGATTTTTATGAGTAATATGGCTGAAAAATGGCCATTGCACAAAAAGGCCAGTCGTAAGGACCGGCCTTTTTTATGGTTGGCGGTCGAAAGTAAAGTTGGTTCCGTCGTAGGTGCGGGGCTAATAGATAATCGCGGTTGCTTCTTCGATTTTCTTGATAGCTTCGGCGGCATCGCCAGCGTTGGATATATACCCGTCAAAGCCTTTCTGCAGCAGGGCGGCAGACTCGGAATCGCTTAACTGGTTCGCAATCGCTATAATTTTAATGGTCTGCAAATCCTCGTTGGCACGGATGCTTTTGCAAATGTCTGTCGCATCTATGCCTTCGGCTAAAAGGCTTACCAACAGGACATGAGGAGCAAATTTCTGTGCCGTTGCCCCACTTTCAAAACTGCTCCGCACGGTTTGCACTTCGTAATCGGCCTTGGTTCGCAAAGTATCGGCTAAAGACGAGCCCGCATCGGCATTGCTGTCCACTACAAGGACCCGGATTTTGCCGACCGGAAAGGTTGTCGCGGGCATATTATGCGCTTTCATAAAGCGAATTAGCTCGCTGACGGGTATTCGTCGGTCTTTGCTGCCGGGTATGCGATAGCCTTTCAATTGGCCGCTGTCAAACCACTTCGAGACTGTTCGAGGGGCGACGTTACAAATCCTGGCCACGTCGCCCGTCGTCAGGACGTTTTTTCCTTTTGCCATTTTTTCATTCCCGTTACTATGTATTTATACCGTATTTTTACTTCGGCCTTAAATCAGAGGCCGTTTATTTAATTTTGAGTTTTTAATTTTTAGTTTTTAGTTATAATTCAAAATTCAAAACTCAACACTAAAAACTAAATTGGTGCCACGTCCCATAAGTGCTGCTGGTTTTGTAGAAACAGGTAATGTTGGAAAGTAAAAGCGGCTTTGCTCCGTTGCCACTGGCGGCGTGTAAAAATCTTTTTGATTTATCGGTCGCAAGCAGTACAATGCTCGTGGCTCGTTCGGGTCACGGGTGACGATTCAGTAATTGATGAAGAGGTTTCCTTATGCGAATATATTTGTCCCGACCGGATATCACCGAGAAGGAAATCGAGGCGGTCTCCGCCGTCCTTCGCGGCCCCAATCTTTCGCTTGGCCCCAAACTGGTGGAATTTGAGCAGGATTTCGCTGACTACATCGGCGTAAAGCGGGCTGTCGCTGTCAATAGCGGGACCAGTGGCCTGTTCTTGTGTATGCTGGCGATGGGAATTGGGCAGGGCGATGAGGTCATTACTACCCCGTTTACTTTCATTGCTTCTGCAACTTCTATTATGATGGCCGGAGCCACGCCGGTCTTTGTGGATATTGACCCGGCAACTTTGAATATCGACCCTGCAAAAATCGAACCCAGGATTACCGACAGGACAAAAGCCATTCTGCCGGTGGAGGTTTTCGGCAGCCCTGCCGGTCTTGATAAGGTCTGTGAAATTGCTCAAAAACACAATCTGACGGTAATTGAAGATGGGTGTGAAGCACTGGGCTCGGCCTTGAATGGAAGAAAGGTCGGGACGTTCGGCAGGATGAGCGTATTTGGCTTTTATCCCAATAAGCAGATAACCACCGGCGAGGGCGGAATGATTTTGACCGGCGACGATGATTTGGCGGATATGTGCGTATCGCTTCGCAACCAGGGCAGGGGCAAGAATGGCAGTTGGCTCAGCCACGAACGGCTGGGATATAACTTCCGCCTCAGTGACATCAATTGTGCTCTTGGTATTGTCCAGCTTTCAAGAATTGAGCATTTCAAGGCCAAACGCCGCAAGGTTGTAAAATGCTATCAGGAAATGCTGGCTGACGATGACAGACTTATACTGCCCGCCGAGCCGGTCGGTTGTGATGTGAGCTGGTTTGTCTTTGTGCTCCGCCTTGCAGATGGGTTTACTCGCCGGCAGCGCGACAGCATTTTGCAAGCTATGAGAAGCCGGAACATTCAGGTCGCCGATTATTTCTCCCCCGTGCATCTGCAGCCGTTTATGGTCGAGAAATTTGGCTATAAAAAGGGCGATTTCCCTGTTACCGAATCCGTCTGTGAGAAAACCATCGCTTTGCCGTTTTATAATAATCTCACTGAAGATGAGACGGCAGTTGTCTGCAGGACGCTGAAAGAAATTTTGGATAAAAATTAGCCGGGCGTTTGACCAAGGCCATTTTTGTGTTAGAATTTATTTGGAGGACCAATCACGAATGATAGACAATTGTATCTGATAGAAAACAGCTTTCCGTGGGAGGGACTCTATACGGCTAATTGTGCAGCGAATACTGACAATAAATAACATTGTTGCAGCATTTTGTTTGGCATCTGCAGTTTTTTATCTTAAAATTTAATAGAGGCGGATGTCAAAGGCCGGCGGAGGGAACGGCCGATAAAAATGCTTCTTTTGGAAGGGAGAAACCTCTAATGAGGACTTGGAGAGGCAAACTTGTATTTTTACTGATAATCTATTTCGCCGGCTTTGCAACTGCAATTTATACTTTGGCGCCTGTGCCTGAGAATCAGACTCGTCAGACTCACAAAAAAAGCTTTGCATACTCAGCGTTAAAATCAGACGAATTCGCAAAATCTTTTAATACAGGGATGCGGAAGTGTCTTGATTTTAGTAAGGACGTTGCCTGCCGTACGGGCAGATTCATAAAACAAAAGTATAATGACAGGAAGTCTTAAACTGACGGCTGAGCAGTAACGAAGATGCCTTTGGTGCAGTACTCTTAATTGCTAACGTACATACGTATACGTGATAAGTCTTCGAGAGGGGGGACGTATATGTAACACTGGTGGGCCGTGGGTCCTTGTCGCTGGGCCCACGGCCTTCGAAATATCACGACCATTTACAACAACCTTCTCTTCACAAACTCACCTTTATCGTCCGGCTCGTATCCGAAGTCATCGATTGCACGTTCTTTAAGGTCTTCATCTTTCCGGTGTCTGGTTCCCCGACGTTGATGGTATATGTGCCGGCCTTGAATACCTTCGGACGAAACGATTTGCCTTTGATGCGCAGCGTATAGACGATTTCCCCGCTGCCCTCATCGACTACCTGCACCACCGGGTCCCTCATCCCGCTGACCTTGATGGTCGGCAGATAAGCCGCGGCCTTGCGGGCGTAGTTGTCTTCCTGATTAATAGTCCTCGGCCAGCCCGGGTACTGCTTCGTCTTCCGGTCTGTAATGTCCACGTTCCTCGGCCAGCATTCTATAGTGATCTCCCGCTTCTTCTTGTTGAACTTCACAACACCGAGATCTGCCGCCCGCGTCGTCAGCCTGTTGCCGCCGTTCCGTTCCGGGCTCGGATTAGCAACGGCCAATAATGTCACCTTGTTCCCGAAACCATCCAGAAATTCCCCCGTATATTCCGGCGCACCGCGCTCACGATTCTTGCCTGGCTCGAGAGGCCTCCACCACCGAAGATACAGGTTCGCAATCGAAGGCACGCAGAACGAATAGCACGAGTCGTTCCAGTCGTCGATACCGTGGTGAAAGATGGTCGCAAGGTGCTGGTCGCCCGCGATATGAATCGCAAAGGCCCTTCGTATCTCGGCGATTGCCTTGTTGCGTCCCGTTTGTGGCCAGCCGTTCGAGTCCATATCCGCGTGAAGACGGTTCTTCGTGCCGCCGTGAATATGCGCGCCGCCGCAGAATATTGTCTGTGATAGTACCGCCTTCATTTGAGCACCCCGCCAGTCGGCAGCCCAGTCCCACAGAAACTCCAACTGCCGCTGCCCTAAAAGCACCGCGCCCGCCACGTCCACACTCTTCGGATCATATTCAGGATTCAAAATATGGTCCGGCCGAGGCCCCTGCTTCGGAACAAGTCCCTTCGGGCCCGACTTGAACTTCCGGTCCTCGATAATTGCAAAACTTATCCCTCCAACCGTCAGCGACGTGTAATAAACCCCGATACCCCGCTGGATAGGCGTCGGATCGTATGGGTCGGGAAGATGGCTTGTCTGTGCCCGTTCGACCTCCTTGACATACTCCACGGGCTTGAAATATCCCCCGTCATTGCCGGCGCCGGTATTGGATTTCTTCCCACCAGCACCCCACAGATTGGCCTGACCCACGTCGTGATCATCCGGAATCGTTACCGTCGGTATGTTGCGAATCACATCCCCAAAGTCCCTGCCGAACTTCAGCCACGCCGCGTAATGCCTGTTATGGTCGTACACCTGGTCCCCGGAGAAAAACAAAAGGTCGGGCTTTACCTTCTTGATGTTCGCAACAATATCGGTTTTTGGTATATCTCCGCCGTGCGAAGGGTTAATCGAATTGCCTGTAAAAGCGAACACAACAATCACATCCTTGTCCACCGGGTCCTTCTTAATCGTCCCCGTATAGAACGCATCTTTGCCGTGCGCCACGCGATACGCAACGTCCTTCGTCGAGTCCCACTTCTCCACCCGAAACGTCGCTGTCCAGCCACGCTCGATAACTTGCTTTTCGGCAATCTGTTTCCACTTCCTGCCCTCTTTTATTTCCAGCCGGACCTTCCTGTCCTCGCCTTCTTTCAGCGGATACAACTGCGCCGTCAGCTTCAGGATATTGTTGTGCACCGTATAAAGTGCAAAGCATATCACCTTGTCCCTCGAAACTTCCGGCACACTCAGCCCCGGCCGGACCCTCCTCGGCTGCGCCCTCTTCGCCGGCTCAGCATCAACCGCACCGGCAAATAGGCCAATTCCAATGACACACAGCAAAACATTCTTGATGATTGGCTTACCCATTTTCATTGTTCTCCTTTCGATATTTTGACCGATATTTCCACTTGCAACCTTCAGCCACCCTGATGTGTCTGCCAGGCTTCAACTCCACCAGAATATCAAATCCGCAGCAAAATTGCAACCGCCCAGAATCCTTTTCTGCAGAGTACGTAGATAAAGGTTGAAAAACTAAACGCTATACGCTATACGCTGAAAACTATGGGTAAGCCGTATGGTTTGATATTTGACGTTGACGGCGTGATCGCCGATACCGAGGCAGTCAATGCAAGAGCTTCTATCAAGGTTTTCGAGGACTTGTTTGGCGTAAAGGGTGTTAAGCGCCAGGATTTTGAGGCAGGCCTCGGCCGCGGAGCTGAGGAGTACGTCAAAGCCGCCGCTAAAGTTCACGGCCTGGAGCTGACCGAAGAGCAGGTCGAGAAAGCAACGCAGTTGCGACAGGAATACTTCCTCAATGTTCTCAGCGAAGAACCGTTACCTCCATTCCCCGGCGTATTGGAATTGATGGATGCGGCAATCAAAAATGACAATTTTCAAGTGGCTATCGCAACCTCCGGCACGCTCGAAAAATCCCGTGCTGTTTTGAATGCTGCAAAAGTTCCATATCAAAAGATGGTCTACATCACCGGCAGCGACGTTAAAAACAAAAAGCCCAACCCCGAGCTTTTCCTGCTTGCCGCCGAGCGTATGGGCATTGAATCGGCCAATTGCGTTGTAATAGAAGATGCTCCCAACGGTGTCCAGGCCGCTGGTGCCGCCGGGGCAAAGTGTATCGCTGTAACAAATTCCACAACCGCTGCAAATCTCTCCCAGGCCGATTTAGTTTGCGACTCTCTTAAGCAAATTGACCTTCAGACAATCGTCAAGCTGATTGAGAAAAACATTTAGGGGGTTCGGGATAAATCTATCACTTTGGCAGAGGCCAGCTTCTTCTTTATTATCTCTGCCGCCAGATTGACCCACCTCTTGCACCCGTCCAGAACAACGCTGTCACTACTAACTACAACGGCAGCGGTTTTTTTCAGTTCGGCATCAGGGCTTAGCAGAAGTTCAATCTCCCAGTCCCAATTGCTTTTCCGCGACAGTTCGCCGATTAGCGTTTTTAATCGCCCGCTGTTGGAGACCGGACTGTCCAGCAGCCACAGGGCTTCGGCTGCGCCGATTTCGCCTAAGAACTCGCCGATGAGCCGCACCGCTGGTATCGTTTCAGTAACTTTCCGGTATGTTCCGTGTATGCTCGCCAGGTCGCGGAAGCAGCCGTCTCGACCCTTAAAAATTACCCCGCCGCTCATCGCCGCCTCAATCGTTATCAATACATTGTACCCGTCGATGGCAATGGCCTGACCCGCAAGATTTTCTATTGCAACGCAACGCTGATTTCGAGAGCCGAGCTGCTGGTCCGAGCAGGCACTGCGCATAATGGCCAATCTTTGCCTTTGCGTAAGTGAGAGCCTGTCCCCAACTAATTTCAGAGCGCTTTTTTCAGCGTACCCTTTTGTCAGCAATAGTGAAAAGTCGGCAAGCGCCGCTCGCAAATCGCAAATTCTGTCGGCAGCAAACAATTTCTCGTCTGCCGGATGCGGCCCTCTATGTGTTCGCTTATCAGGCATATTCGTACCTCGTGCTTCCATTCACGATACACGATTCACGATAAATGTCAAAAACAAATTGACATAAACACACAACCCGTCTACTATTTTTAATTAGCTGTTGTCGTCAAGCACAACGCAATACGCAATACGATTTACGCAATACGAGAAAATGGCCAGCCATAATTTAGCACATATCAAGATAGACAACCTGGAAATCATCGGCTATTCGGTTGCCGCTGAAGAAACCGTCGTTGCAATACCCCGGTTGGACGTTTGCTTCGATATTGGCAAGGCCCCTGACCAGGTTATTTCCATAAACAATGTTTTGCTCACGCACGGCCATATGGACCACGCTGCCGGTATTGCCTATTATCTCTCCCACCGGAATTTTTGCGGCCAATCTCCGGGCACGATATTGGCTCCCGAAAACTTGCTGGGCCCTATAAGGGAAGTTATCGACGCCTGGACTCGCCTGGACGGCAGCCAAATACCAGCTAATCTCGTCGGCGTAAAAGCCGGCGACGAATACCAGATAAAGCCGAATCTCTTTACGAGGGTATTCCCAACAAAGCACAGTAAGGGCTCTGTCGGCTACACCGTAATCGAGAGGCGAAAAAAAATTAAGCCCGAATACGCCAAACTGTCGAGCCCGCAAATCGTTGAGTTAAAAAAGCAGGGAATCGAAATTGATTATCCCCTTGAGATTCCGATTGTTACCTATCTTGGCGACACGCAGTATGTTGATTTTTCACAGTTGAAATACATTGTTGAGAGCAAAATTTTAATCGCTGAGTGTACTTTCTACGAGACTGAGCATTCCGGAAGGGCAGAAGCCGGCAGGCACATGCACATTAACGAATTTGCAGAGCTAATCGAAAAGCTGCAGAACGAGCACATTATTATCACACACATAACACAGCGAACTCCGATGCGGGACGTTCGCAGGATATTAAAAGAAGCCCTCTCGCCGGAAAAATACGAAAAAGTCATTCTTCTTATGGACAACAGGCCAAGATAACTCGAACAGTTTGGCTTTGTTTGGGTTTGTATTGGGTTTGTATTGGGTTTGTTTTCCGGGACTGCGAAAATGTCATTTCTTTCATAATCCTTTGTTAAAACAGAGCTTACGTTCATTTGAGCATCCAGCAAATTGGCTTTGATTGGGTTTGAATTGGCTTTGTTTTCCGGGACTGCGAAAATGTCATTTCTTTCATAATCCTTTGTTAAAACAGAGCTTACGTTCATTTGAGCATCCAGCAAATTGGCTTTGTTTTGCATAAAAGGTCATAATTGATTGATTAGCTAACTGGTTAATTGGTAAATTGGGTAATTTGTTCATTGGTTAAATAGTTCATTCCGTCAAACGGCGCCGGATCTTCGATGGTGAATTTCAAATCTCAAATCTCAAATTTCAAATTGTACTGTCTCTCTACTATTGGGCGAACATGCGCGTTTGAGTCGAAAATAGTGTTCGATTCCCGATTCCTGATTCTCGTAACTCGTTTATATGAAAGGAGATAAATTTTTTTTAGATTTTTCGATTTTTGGTTCCAACTACCTGCACTTTTGGTTGTTTTTTAATCGCGGATTAGCACGGATTTAACGCAGAGAACGCTGAGAACGCAGAGAAATTATCTTTTTTTTATTAACCACGGATTAACCACGGATTAACACGGATTTTGTTCGGCCACGAAAAGGCACAAAAATCACAAGGGAAAATAGCCACAGATTTCGCAGATTACGCGGATTTATTGCCACGAAGACTCAAAGACACGAAGACATAAAGAAAAAATTAGACGCAGATTGACGCTGATTAACGCGGATTTTTATGGTGGACAAGGGGGGCTTGGAATAGTAGATTGTGGGCATAGAGAATGCAGATATCAGTGAGACGCACCAGATGAAACAATCCGGCAGGGCCATTTTGAACTGCCGGGGGTTGGGGTATTATACGGCAAAAATATAAAAGTAGTTATGTGCTTTAAATAGATAAAATGACAACAAATAATTAGATTAAGAAAGCGTATGCAGTTAACCCTTTTTTTCATTCTGTTAATGTCTGTGCCGGTGATCGCGGGCAAAGAGATAACGGTCTCGGCAATACAAAAGATGAGCTTTGCCGGGAATGATATAATACAGGTCAAAGCCAATGCCCAAGCAGGTTTTAATTTCCCTTTTTATCTGTTTGTACCAAAAGCAATTGAAAAAGAGAAAAAAGTTTACCTTTTGGTTGAACCCAACAATACCGGAAAGGCCTCAGACGATCTTGAGGTGCATCAAGAGAGTGCTTTGCG
>JAUVYQ010000359.1 GCA_030603035.1 Phycisphaerae bacterium
AAAAAAACTCTGGGATTGCGGCGCCAAAAAGATACACATAAGACCCGCCTGCCCGCCTCTGATGTTTCCGTGCAGGTTCAACTTTTCCACACGCTCCATCCATGAGCTTGCCGCCCGTAAAGCCATTCGCAGTCTGGAAGGCCATGACATGGAAGATGTATCAGAATATATAGACGCAAATTGCGAAAAATATAAGAAAATGGTAGAGTGGATTGCCAGGGATTTGGACGTCTCAACACTTCGGTATCAGACTGTAGATGATATGGTTAAGGCCATCGGGCGGCCCAAAGAGGAGCTCTGTCTCTATTGCTGGACCGGCGAATGTCCAAAAGCAAAACGTCCAAAATCGGTAATAGATATAGTGGATGTAAAGCAACCATCTGCAAAGAAGATAACGGAGGCAAAGGTCGCACTCTAAGGCGGATTTTGTAAAAGGATTTGCGATTGCCGACCGAAAAACGAAAAAGGAAAATCGTAAATCGAAAACCTTAAATCAAAAACGGGCTTAATCAGGTTCATCGCAGCAGCGGTAATTTACACCGGCTTCGCTGTGTATCTGTATCAGCCGCACTTCAAACACTTCAATAGACTACAGTACCTCCTGGTTGTGAATGTTTGTTTGGCCTCTCTGGGATGCTTTGTGCTGAGTCGCCGGTGGGTGTCCGCGTTTTGGGCCTCGTTTTTTGCAGGAGCCATTTATGGCTTTGGGCCGTTTGCACTTGGGTTGGCTAATTTCCACCCAACGGCAGGTCTTTTAGCAGCGACTATACCGTGGCTGTTTTGCCCGGCTGCGTTCGGTCCTAAAGCGAGGTGGCGGTGGGTAAGCTGGCCGCTTTCGGCCCTGCCGTTTTTGGCAATATTGCTTTTCTTCCAGGTATCCATTCCCTACCGCTTATTTGCGGTTTGGACGCAGGCCAAGTTACATTTAGGTGATTTGCTCGGTTTGATAGCTCCGTTTTATTTGGCTCAGCGAAACATAACCGCAACTTTTGTCGGCGTTTATCATATTCCAATAGCAGCGCTGCTTATGGGTTTTTCAATGCTGCTGGCGGCCAGGCGGCTCGGCATAATAACAATTTTTGCGCTCGGGATAGTTTTGGCCTGCTGCAGGTCTTTTCTGAGCGTTAGCCCTGTCATGTGGCTTACCATTCCGGTGCTCTGCTGCTCGATACTTGTGGGGGCAGGGATGCAGGGACTTGCCTCGGCTGGCTTTGCCGACAGGAGATGGGTCCTGGTAACCGCAATAATTATGGGTGTGCTTGCTATC
>JAUVYQ010000374.1 GCA_030603035.1 Phycisphaerae bacterium
GGGTAAGAAGGAACTCCTACCACTACGTGGTGAGGAAACCAGTTTACTGTGCTGAAGCTTTCGTATGATGCCCTTTGCATTAGTGTCCAAGCTTGGTGGGGAGGGTCGGTTTAGCCTAGAAGGCTTGGGGATTTATTTTACACTTTATCGGATTCTGTCAAGTAAAAAGTTTTTGGGGACGTAAGCCTGGGAAGCTGACGCCCTTACTGGCAAAGGACTTATGAACGAAAAAAAAATCTTAGCTTCCATAAATGCGCTTGACACAAGGACTTAGCGATATCGGCGTTTGTCCGTGCGCATACGATAATATTATAAGTGCTACTTGACAAAGGCGCCGGAGTGGTTCCAAATGAAGGATTTGACACTTTTTTACGAGAATGTGTTTGACGACACGGCCGTAAGACTCTTTCCTGAAAATAGTTGACGACGGCCGCCATCCCCTGCATAATCAATATCGTAAATATTTAAATCTGAGCTGACTATGACAGAGAGTTATTTTATTTCAAAGGTCTATCGGTAGTGCCACTCACTTGTGATGGTACTGCCGCAGCCGGTGTGCGTAGCGTTGGGCATTAGGAAAGGTGACCATGTAGTATTCACCTGGCTAAATTCAGAAGGCCGTTTCAAGGTCTCGAAGTTCAAGCTCGAAGGAAGAAAAGATGCAGGAACACAAGCACATACCGATCAGCCAGATTCTGGTCGGGCCCAACAGACAGAGAGTTGATGAGGAAGATCAGGAGCTGCTGGAGCTGCAAGCCAGCATTCGAAGGGTCGGTATCATCGAGCCACTCATTGTGGTCCCGAAAGACGATCGTTTTTTGCTCCTGGCTGGACATAGGCGGCTTGCTGCAGCGCAGGTAGTTGGAATGACGGAAATACCTGTAATCGTAAGAGAAAGCGATGAAGCGAAAAATGCGGAAGTGAGTTTTGCAGAAAACTTATTTAGACGTAACTTGTCACCAGTCGAAAGAGCGGCTGCGATTAGGGGCTGCATCGATGACAAGGTTATGACCATCGAAGAGCTCGCAGGAGCGATGCACAAATCTCAACAATGGATATGTGAGCAAGCAAAGATGACAACGTGGCCGGACGAAGTTCTTCATGCGGTACATTTGAGAGCGATATCCGTTTCGGCTGCCCGTAACCTTGCTGCCATCGAGGATCCGATCTATCGAGC
>JAUVYQ010000354.1 GCA_030603035.1 Phycisphaerae bacterium
GTGGTTTTGTCCAGTCATCCTCTCTTACGCCGTGATAGGTTCTCAGGACGTACTCGAATTTTTTCTTTGACCTTGGCTCTAAGATAAGCGTGAACTTGACCGTATCCATATCGACTTTCTCAAACTCATTGAAATCACCACTTTTTTCCAGCTTCCAGTATGGCGTATTGAAGTTGCGCTGAATCTCGACCTTGACGCCAATCTCGCGAGTGTTCCTGACTTCGATTTTGAATTTGCGAATCTCATCCCAGCCGGAAATATTGCCGCGTCTGTCGAACCTGTAGTTTTCGGTGCGGTAATCCATCAGCGTCGGCTCGACAACAACGTTGGCGACCGCACCAAGATTAAGCTCCACATCCTCATCTACCGGAATATACTTAAACGAAGATTGTCCCGTATAAGATAAGTGTCCCTTATCGTCAACGCCTCTATAAACCTTCAGCATCCCGCCGGGTATAGGTGTTTCGCCGAGCTTATGCTCTTTATCATTCTTGAAGCTGAGGAACCGAACCACGGAATTGCCGTAGCGCTCTTGCTCATATTTATACAGATTTACCACCGGCACCTCGTCAATATCAAAGCTAAGCAGCCGTTTCGACCAGCCGGTAGGAATTGTCTCCGTCCCCTCAATCGTATAGAGAAAATACTCGCTAAGACCTTCCTTCTTGATTTCCTTCGGCCTCAATTCTTCTGCCACTTTCTCCACAGCCTTAAACTCATTCCACAACTTCGGGTAAGTTAATTCCGTTGGGTACGGCACGACTACCTCGCCTGGTCTGCCGTAAGGATATTTTCGCCGGGCAAGGTCTGCTATCCGGTCAAGTATGTGGACCTTGCCGACAATCAGTCGCGTCTGTGCATTTTCATAATCTTCGCCGCTATTATTGGTAACGCGCACATAACCTTGCAGACGCATCGTCTTTTCATCTTCGGTGAGCGTACCCATATAAAACGCCCGCCACGATAGGCCGCTTGTCAGATACGTAATCTCAACCGGCACCTTGCCGCTAACGCCACTTTTGATATTCCACAGGCCGAGGTTCCTTACCCTCGGCGGATAGGTCAAATCGGCAATGTCGATTTTATCCGCATTGGCTCTCGGCAGCATTTCTAAGCTGGTCGGGTCAATCAGCGTATTAGCCCACGAAAATTGCAGCTTGTTCTTCCCGGTTTTCAGCGTAAGGTCTCTGCTTTCGCGCACAAGCGTCATATCCGCCGAGTTATAAATCGTAAGCTGCACCATATCCCGCTTCGGCAGCGTAACCAAATCGACTTTCGCCTGTGCAGTACTCGTGATTGCAGCGATTATCAGTAACGCCAATATTATGCGTTTCATTTTACAG
>JAUVYQ010000279.1 GCA_030603035.1 Phycisphaerae bacterium
TTTGTAAAGAATCCTTTACAGTTGTAGAGGGGCAATTTCGTGAAGCGTGAAGCGTGGAGCGTATAGCGTCTCGTATTGTGTATTGCGTATTGAGTATCGCGTATTTCATGGTTATTCCCCTAAGGGTTTTCCGTTTCGCTCCAAGACTATTTACGAACGATGATTTTTGGCGTGTATCTGCTGATACCAAGACGTGCGGTTCTCCGCTAAATCCGGCGCCTACGGGCGGTTTATGTTAGGTATTTTAACAGAAATTCAAAGAAAAGTCAAGAAGAAAATTGGCCACAGATTACACAGATGTCTTTGCCACTAAGGCACCAAGACACGAAGGCATAAAAGAGCATAAGTTCGTAAGAGCTTAAGTGCATAAGAGAAAAAACTGGATGCTCGATGCTTGATGCTCGAATTCGTATCTCGTGAAGCGTGAAGTGGGAGCCGGTTTGACGGAGGGGGGAGAAATATCAAATATCGAACAAGGAATATCGAACTAAGAAGTAGCAACTTTGTTATTTATTTAGAGGACAGGCGCTCATCAGACCCGGATTGAGGTAAATCGCTGCTGAGTTCATAAAAACAGCCGTTTAGCCCAAAAAACAGGCCAAAAAATCAATATTATCGCAGGTATTTCTTGAAATCGGCTCGCCGGTGTGGTAATCTATAGTTTACGTTGTGTACATACGAATTCTGAGAGCGAAGGAGGGACCCTGCCTCAGCTAATAATAACCGTCAGGGAGGACATAACAAAAAAGGAGGACTGAAAAATGCTTAATTCAATTTCTAACCCAAAAAATTTGTCTTTACTTTTTATTGCACTGACCGTGCTGTTTATTTTCCCGGCAGGTTCGGCGTATGCCGGCTGGCCGGAGGTGGAAAAGCTGCTCGCCGCCGATGCTGCTGCCGACGACGGGTTTGGCTTTTCGGTTTCAATAAGCGGCGATTACGCCATCGTCGGGGCCTTTGCTGATGACGACAACGGAAACGCTTCCGGCTCGGCTTACATTTTCAAGCGTGACGGTTTAAGCTGGAGCGAGCAGGCCAAATTGACCGCCGCCGATGGTAATGACTACGACAGCTTTGGCAAATCGGTTTCTATCAGCGGCGATTACGCCATCGTCGGGGCTCATTTGGATGACGACAACGGACTCCAATCCGGCTCGGCTTATATATTCTACCGTAACCAGGGCGGGGTGGACAATTGGGGCCAGCAGGCCAAATTGCTCGCCGCCGATGGTGCTGCCGTCGACTTCTTTGGCTTTTCGGTTTCAATCAGCGGTGATTACGCCATCGTCGGGGCTTATTTCGATGACATTGGCGCCGGCTCGGCGTACATATTCAAACGCAGCGGTACAAGCTGGAGCGAGCAGGCCAAATTGCTCGCCTCGGATGGTGCTGCCGGCGACTACTTTGGCCTTTCTGTTTCTATCAGCGGTGATTACGCCATTGTCGGGGCTCATTTCAATGACGACTATTCCGGCTCAGCGTACATATTCAAGCGTGACGAAACGTTCTGGTACGAGCAGGCCAAGCTGACCGCCTCCGATGGTGCTTTCGAGGACTACTTTGGCCGTTCTGTTTCTATCAGCGGTGATTACGCCATCGTCGGGGCTTATTACGATGACGACTCAGGATACAATTCCGGGTCGGCGTACATATTTTTCTTTGACGGTACAAGCTGGAGCGAGCAGGCCAAGCTGACCGCCGCAAGCGAATATGGTGCTACCGGCAACTACTTTGGCAAGTCGGTTTCTATCAGCGGTGATTACGCCATCGTCGGGGCTTATTACGATGATGACATCGGAAGCGATTCCGGCTCGGCGTATATATTTAAGCGCGACGGTACAAGCTGGAGCCAGCAGGTCAAGCTGACCGCCTCGGATGGTGCTGCCTACGACTACTTTGGCACTTCGGTTTCTGTCAGTGGTGATTACGCCATCGTCGGGGCTTATTTCTATTGCGACTATTCCAGCTCGTCGGTTATCTTCCAAGGTATTGGCGAGATTCACGGGACCAAGTGGCTCGACCTAGATGGTG
>JAUVYQ010000385.1 GCA_030603035.1 Phycisphaerae bacterium
AGATTTTAAAGGGATTTAGGGTGATTTGGTGTTTCAACGAATGAGGCCGATAATATTTGAGAATAGGCTTGACAAACGCAGGTAAATATGTTGGGCTAAAAGGTTCGACACTTTTTTTCGTGGCGATTTTTTTGAAGAAAACCCTTGACGGGGGTAGCCCACCACCGCACAATAAATACAATGAATATTTGAAGGGGACAAAATTATGGCAGGAAGCTACTTTATTTCAAAGTTGTATAAACAAGCACACTCAGTAGTGATGGTTGTACCCCGGCCGGTGAGAATAACGCTCGGACTTGAAGCTGGTAATCATGTCGTGTTACAGTGGAACCAGGCGGATGGTAACTTTGAGTTTAGGAAGTTTGTGCCAGTGGGAGCTAAGGATGGTAACGACGGAGAGCATAGTGATCAGCGCGATAGAAGTGGGGCCACACCGGCAGAGATCGGAGGGTGAAGATGAACAGATCCAGGAGCTCACAGCCAGCATTCGCAGGGTTGGTGTTCTGGTACCTGTTATTGTTACTCGCAAGGATGATTCTTTTCTACTTGTGGCCGGACATAGGCGTATTGCTGCCGCTAAAGCTGCGGGCCTTGGGAGTGTACCTGCGATTATCAGAGAAGATGATTCAGCGGTATGTGCCGAAGTGAGTTTTGCTGAAAACTTTTTTAGGCGTGACTTGTCACCTGTTGAACAGGCTGCTGCGATTCGCGGATGCCTCGATGCAGGGACAATGACCATCGAGGAGCTCGCCAAAGGGTTCAACCGTAGCCAACAATGGATTACATGCCAGGCAAGCATGACAACCTGGCCACCGGAGATCCTGCAGGCGATCCATTTGAAACAGATATCGGTTTCTGCTGCGCGAAATCTTGCAGCGATATCTGATAATCAATATCGTGGTTTTCTTTTGCACAATGCAATCGAAAACGGAGCAACGGCCAGGGCCACGGCCGGTTGGCTGCAATCCTGGCAATTATCCAGGCCTCCTGAGGAGGCCTTGAGTACGGCGCCTGTGGACGGTGTGATACCGGCTGTGGCTGTAATCCCGCAGGCGCCGTGTTTGTTTTGTGGAAAAGTGCACCGCACAGACGGACTGAACTATATGCCGGTTTGTCCTGTATGCCTGGCTGATTTTCA
>JAUVYQ010000017.1 GCA_030603035.1 Phycisphaerae bacterium
CAGATATTGTTTTGTCGCCTTTAGCCGCTGCAAGTGCGACTTTTGCCTTAAACTGGGCACTGTGATTACGTCTTTTGTTTTTCATGAATCTGTCTCCTGAACGTGTTATCGACTCAGGCGACAAATCCACCTTAATTATGCGCCCAGTTTTTGGGGTGTATTATAGATTGGAAACAAAAGCACCTGCAAAGAAAAATGGAAAATAGGATAGGCCCCTAAAAAGGCAGCGGCCTGACTTATAAAGCCGGCCGCCGAGTACTTTCTACTCTTGGTAGATGCACAATTATATTATCGAGAAAATTCACCATTAAGTCAAATATTTTTTTGTTTTTGGTGTTAAACCCCTGCAATTACTAAGGTTATATCAAAAAATTTATCTTTTCACCCATCTATCACGCCGCCCATATAATCTTTTCTATCCATTTTCTAAGCTCTATTCTTTCCGGGAAGTTCAGCCAGGCAAATTCGCCGAAGAGCTCAACCGCTTTGTCGTCATAGGTCATCGCCGCTTCCATCTGGTTATCAAAGTCGCCAAGATTATATAACTTTCCGTTGCATCTGATGCGGGCGCTCCATTTGCTACTCCTCTTATCCCAGCTCACGCCTTTATATTTTGATGTGCCGGTTGCACCGCCCCGCTGGTTATAACAATTTTGGGCATGTGTACAAAGGCGCAGATTTCTCTTGCGGTTATCAAGACCGTTGTGGTTTATATGGTCGCAAACCAACCCTTTCGGAGCGCGCATAATCTCCCGATGCATTTTAATAGTTTTTCCACCTTCGACTCGACAGGCATAAAATGTATTCTTCGCTTTGGTTGCATACCATTTATACCGGACAAGCCAGTCATAATCTTCGGCATCCACAATCGCGAATTTCCCCTGCGTCAAAGGTATCAAACCATAACCTTCGGCCTCATTTTTTATCCCCAATCTCAGCCAATCGGACATCCTTTGACAGGCAGCAAGGACATCTGACAAAGCCGACCCCGTTAGAGATTTTTTCGTTTTGCTCTGTATTATGGGCAGTGGAATCTCTAACGGGGCCGACAAATTCCCGCTTATCGGCAACCGATTTCGGCCTGAGAACTCCGCTGCTTTGGCCGGTTGCCCGGAGGCCGAGGTCTTTGAGGAAAATCTCTCCCCCCTGCCCCACCGCACAATCCTGCGGCACCATGCGAATAAAGCTCGCTTTACACGCCAGGCACTGGAAAAAATAGCCGACCAATATGTTCTCATTTTGCATCGAACCTCATTTCCCACCCACCCACTTAGATATTCGCCACCCTATAATTGGACGAACCTGTGCGTTTGAGTCGAAAAAAAGCATATTAAAAATGGCACTTTCGCAGATAAGTTGTTATAATAAAACGACTAAAGATTTTTTTAAAAATTCTGATTTTACTCCCTGACTACCTGCACTTTTGATTGAAATTGTCAGTATAAAGAGAATGCTCTGTAGAAAACCTTTACAAAATGTCATTGCGAGGCCCAAAGGGCCGTGGCAATCTCTTGCGTGATAGGCAGAAAAAATCATCATCGCATTTGAGATTGCTTCGGCCTAAAGGCCTCGCAATGACGACCTCTGGCCTGATGCCTTCTACAAAGCACAAAGGTAATTGAAAGAGTGCTTGATGGGTAAATTTTTAGAACAAATAGACCCCGTTAGAAACTCCACCAGAAAGGTTCGAATAGTATGACGCAAGCATCACATGAAAAATGGAAGTTTCTAAACGGGGTAGATAGTCCGGCGGACGTAAAAAAGCTGAAGGTAGGCGAGCTTCGGACCCTGGCCGATGAAATACGCCGGTTTATCCTCGCTTCGGTCAGCAAAACCGGCGGACACCTGGCAAGCAATCTCGGCGTGGTGGAATTGACGCTGGCGCTGCACTATGTCTTCGATTTCAAGGAAGACAAGCTGCTCTGGGATGTCGGCCATCAATGCTATGCACATAAAATCATCACCGGAAGAAAAGATAAATTCGAGCGTCTTCGCCAGGTCGGCGGGATAAGCGGCTTTCCCAACCCCGCTGAGAGCGTATATGACCCGTTCGCCGTCGGCCACGCCGGCACCGCAATAGCGACGGCAATCGGCATAGCTATAGGTGAAGAATTAAAAATTAAAAATGAAGAATTGAGAATTCAAAATTCAAAATTCCCAAGAATTGTGGCAGTAGTGGGAGATGCCAGTATCGTTAATGGCGTTTCTTTCGAGGCGCTCAATAATCTCGGATTGGTCAAAAGGCAGTTACTAATCGTGCTCAATGACAACTCGATGGCAATAGACGCTACTGTCGGGGCAATGGCAAAATATTTCTCAAAGGTCCGCTTGAGCCAGACCTATGAGGATTTGCGCAGGACCACCAGAAATATCCTGGAGCATATGCCCGTTATCGGCAAAAGTGTCGAAGAAGCGATTGAGAAAATTAAGAAAAGTATTCGAATGGCGTTACCGGCCAGTCAGATGTTTGAGAGTTTGAATATCCCATACTTTGGTCCCGTTGACGGCCACGATGTTGGGTCGCTTATACAATTGTTCGAGGCGCTGGCCGAACTGGAGCATCCGGCAATTCTGCACGTTTACACAAAAAAGGGCAATGGTTTAAACAGGATTTACAGGATAAAAGAGGATAAAAACAAAAAAAAGGAAATCCTGTTAATCCCGCCTGAAATAGCCAGCAAATTTCATTCGACAAGCCCAGGCGGATTCAAGATAACCAGGGACAAGGTTGAGCCAACGGCGAACACGAGCAAACGCAGCTTTACTAATGTGTTCGGCGAACATCTGACAGAACTGGCTGAAAAAGACAGCAGGATTGTTGCCATAACCTCAGCGATGTGCGACGGCACGGGGCTGGTAGAATTTCACAAAAGGTTCGGTAACAGGTTCTACGATGTCGGTATTGCCGAAAGTGCAGCGGTGGATATTGCGGCCGGGCTGGCCAGAAGCGGCTTAAAACCGGTGGTCTGTATCTACTCGACCTTTTTGCAGCGCAGCTTTGACCAGATATTCCAGGAGGTCGCGCTGCAGAATCTGCCGGTTGTTTTTTGCATCGACAGGGCAGGGGTCGTCGGCTCGGACGGGCCGACGCATCACGGCATGATGGATATTGGCTTTTTGCGAATGCTGCCAAATATGGTGCTGACGGCACCTGCGAATGAAGTTGAAATGAAGTTAGCTCTGGAATTCGCTCTGGGCCAGGATGGCCCGGTCGTTATAAGGTATCCGAAAGACGTTGTTCCGTCACAGGACTTTGTCCCGGCATACGTCTGTCGGGCTTGTGCGAAACCGTTCAGGTTGGGCAAAAGCGTTGTAGTTAAAAAACCAAAAGATTCAGCCATTGCAATCGTTAGCTACGGCAGCGTCCTGACAGAGGCGTTGGAAGCGGCTGGGTTGCTGGCTAAAGAAGGCATTGCGGTTGACGTGATAAACGCCCGCTTCGCTGCTCCTGTTGATGGAAAAATTATCTCTCTGTTAAACCAGGGCAGAGGTATAATAACCGTCGAGGACCACGCCTGCGCCTGCGGGTTTGGCTCGGCCGTGCTCGAATTGGCTGCATCGCAATACGCAATCCTGCCCTCGAGCGGAGCGAAGGGACGCCATACGCCATACGCAGTACGAGTTCTTGGCGCGCCGAGGAGGTTTATAAAGCACGATTCCCGCAGCGCCCAGCTTATCGAGGCCGGTGTAAATGCTGATAAAATAGTTAAGACGGCAAAAAAGATGATGAAGACTTGATGCTCAATACCGGATGCTCGATATTTTTTTGCCTTTGAAATTGGCTTTGATTGGGTTTGAATTGGCTTTGTTTTCCGGGACTGCGAAAATGTCATTTCTTTCATAATCCTTTGTTGAATAGAAGTTTAAGAACATTGCGGCTTTTCGGAAATTGGCTTTGATTGGCTTTGTATTGGCTTTGTTTTCACCGAGTGTCCAATTGGATATATTTTCATAATCCACTGCAAGAAAAGACTTTACGTTCATTTGACTTTTGGGAAATTGGGTTTGTTTTGCATAAAAAGAGCTGATTTGTAGAGCGTTCTCGACAGATGTAGAGGGCAAGTTAGTGAAGAGTGAGCTAAAATGCCTAAAGTGAACTAAAGTTGGATTCTCGATGCTCATGATTGGTAATTTCCCTGGGTTTTCCGTTTCGCTCCAAGACTATTTACGAACGATGATTTTTGGCGTGTATCTGCTGATACGAAGACGTGCGGTTCTCCGCTATATACCTGCCATCTCTATGGCGATTAGTATTATACCAAATTTCGAGCAAAAGTCAACTAAAAAACGGCCAAAAAAGCACTTTTTTTGGCCACTCATTTTAAATTCCCCTTCCTGCCCCCTACCAGGTCACGAACGACGAGCGTCAATCGTAGTCAAGAAAATCTCGCAACCGCTTCTCCAGCTTTTCAACATCCCTTGTCCAGCACTCCCATATAATCAAAACTTTCCAACCACGACTTCGCAATTTACGCCCATTTTTTCTGTCCCGTTCCTTGTTTTCCTCTAACTTTTCCCTCCAAAACTTAGTTCGTGTGGATGGCATCGAGCGTCCCTTGCTACAAAAGTGTCGATGCCAAAAGCACCCATGTACGAAAATGACCTTACGTCTACTCGTGAATATTAAATCAGGTTTACCAGGCAATCCTCTCCCATGTAAACGATATCGATATCCGAGAGAATGAACAAGCCGACGCACCATCATTTCAGGCTTTGTGTTCTTGTTTCGAATGGCTGACATACATCGATGACGTTGTTTTTTTGTGAGTATATCCAATTTCAAACCATTCCCTAGCTACCTCGACAAGCGATAACTGCACACCCCAATTTTTCTGATAGACGGACAGGTACCGCATTCCCTATCTGTTTTGCTATATGCAGATTCGATCCATAGAACACATAATCGTCACTAAAAGTCTGCAAACCAGCTGCTTCACGCAGTGAAATTGCCCGGTTCTGACAAGGGTGCCCGTAACGACCGTTTGAAATACTATTACATTTAGCTGTTAAAGTTGGTGCAGGCCTGTCCCAAAACATACGACCGTACACATCAGTATGGCCTTTGTATTCACCCTTATGGCAATCTAATATTAATTGGTCCGGCCATGCTCTCCGCTCTCCCCCATTGTGAGGTGTATGTTGTAAACGTAAAAGGTTTAATTCGGAAACGGAAGCCGCTACATGGTTGAAAAATCCGGCATGCTTTTCACCTGCTGAGATTTTTGGATAAGAATATATTGCCCTTCTCACTGTCTCGTATGGTTTCAAATTAGAACCATACAATCTTTTGGGTAAAGTCGGCTTTTTACCCTTCATAGCAAATAATACGTACCTCCGACGGGTTTGTGGAACACCGTAGTGCTTGGCATCTATAATCCCATCATCATATTCATACCTATTGATTTTAAGGATTTTTAAGAATCTTCGATAAGCACTGAAACCTTTTACTTTTATAAGCCCTGGAACATTTTCAATAAGAATTTGACCGGGCTGAAATTTGTTTACTAAACGGCCGAAAGCTATTAAAAGTGTTGCATCTCTCCTTCGTGTACTTGACTTTCTTTGCTGGCTAAAAGATTGGCAAGGTGCACATCCTGCAAAAAGCAAGTCTTTCTTAGCAGTACCCTCAATAAGCTTTTCGATAAAACTATATTTTAATTGCCTAACATCAGCATCGTAGAAAACGGCGGGTCTGTTATTTCTCTCATATGTTTCTTTACATCTCTTATCAACATCAATTCCAGCGATTACATTAATTCCGGCATTTAACAAACCACGAGTCAGCCCCCCGGCACCGCAGAAGAAATCCAAGGCTGTTATCATGCATCTCCCCCCTGATCACCTTGACTTACAGTTTGATATATATGATCCGCCCAATCATCGAAATCCCGGTCTGGAAGTCCAGGCCTGCCGGTAACCTGAAGGTACGCCCACGTGATCATTTCACGGAAGGGGCTGTCAACGGAGGCTACCCTACAGTACTCGCATCCCTCGTCTTCGCCGATCAGATTCAAATCTATAAGTTGAAGCTTCTTCAGCTCTGCGGTCATGGGAGGAAGAACTCCCGGCAGTTCGGGGAGTGGAAGACAGTAGGTACCGTATCCTTTGTACAGGAGAGGAAGCAACCTCTTCTTGAAGTTCGCTTCGCCCGTACCGCTGCTTATGCTGACCTCGGGCAATACATTCTTAATATGGGTACAACGGGCGACCAAGACCTTGTCGACCTTTGGTGTTCTTGCACCAGTTCCTACCAAATCACACGACGGGGTTAACACAATGGAGTAATGCTCGGCTTTGTCTCCATCCTCCTCTTTCTTCCTGATGATGTCACCCATAAGGAGACTCGACCCTACAGGCGGGTACAAGTACTGCTCCCAGCACACTACCGTTTCCTTGGAAGGTTGATCCATCATTGCCGCTATTCGTCTTCTCGCCGCGCGAACGAAAACGGCTCTTCTTTTCTTCGTATCTGTAATGGTCTGGAACACTCGTGGAGCAGTATTCTTGAGTTCTCTGTTAACATGCTCACGTATGCTGCTTTGAACCTGATTCAACGCTTCTACGTGAGGGAGAAAGGCTTCAATGTGGGATATGACACGCGCTTCGCTGTTGGCTCCTTTTTGAACCAGTTGTATAAAGGGATGCTCCTGCACCTCTTCGGATACGTCATCGGGACGAGCAGAGTATATGATTAGAGGGCAGAAACGCCTGTTCCAGATTGAGTCGTATATCCCCAGCCCCACCCTGTCATTATCCGCTATCGGTCCCTTGAAGATATCCAAGATAACTATATCAGGAGAGAATGATTCCAGAAGAGACTCAGCTTCCTGGAATCCCTCTACCTTACATTCAACATCTCTTAGTTTTTGGCTGAGTTCCTCTATTACCGTTTCGACACTCGCAGGTTCGTCTTCTATGAACAGTACCTTCAACATACTCTACCATCCGTTATCGCTTGACGGGCACGTCAAAAGTGAAACTTGCACCGCCCAGTTTGCCGGGTTGCGAAAGGAACATCTCGCCCCCGTATTCCGCTACGAGTTCGGAAGCGACAGTCAAACCCATGCCTATGCCGCCCGGCTTCCTTGTTACACCAGGAAGGAAAATTCTTTTCGCATCCTCTTCGGGAACACCCAGCCCCGAGTCGTGTACGGATAATCTTATTCTCTCTCCGTGATCATAGCGCGACAAGCGGAACTCAAGCTTTCTATTTTTCTTCACCTGCCTGAGCCAGTAAACCGCATTGTTTATCAAATTGAGGATAATCGCATCAAGTTCGCCGGGATCAACGGCGACGCGCGTATTCGTAGTCGGGGCTTTGACCTTGACCTTCATGTCCTCTACGTCTTTAGCAACGAAAGCCAGACATCGCTCCACGCTGTCTTCGAGAATGCTGTCTCTGCGTCGCCGCCTGAAGCTGCGACTAGCCAGCGGCGCGAACGTGTCGGCCAATTGCTCCATAGAGTTGATCGCATTAGCAGCCTGCTCCAGTTTTGAGTTCAGCGACGGATTAGCATCAACATCAACATGCTTATAGGCATACCGCACAAAGCTGGCAAAAATTGTCGTTCGGTTTCTAATTTCATGAACAAGCATCTGCGCAATAGTACCGACCGTGGCGAGACGGCTGTAATAGACGAACCGCTTCTTAATGGCATTTTTAACGGCGGTAATCTTCTTGCTGAACTCATTCAGCATCGGCAAGGCGTCTGCGGCAGGTGCTCCCTCATCAGCGATTGCAACCATCTCGGCAAGGAGATCATCAGCGGTCAGATCCTCAAATAGATCCATCAGTTTCTCTTCGTCTGCAGGCCTTATTCGATCCTTGTCCCTTTCGTTTTCTAGCTGATAGACAATAGCTTTGAGTATTCCCTGAAAGGCGACCGTTGAGTCATTTGCGACTAATCCCTCTCTGTCGCTTTTATCCTTTATTCTGGGGTTGTTCTCGGCTGATATCGAGACATAACCCACGATTTGGCTAGTACTAAGACGAGTGCCCACTTTGCTAATCCTTCGAAGATCCAAGCCGAGCCAGTCCCTTGCATCCTCGGATTTCGGTAGAGCCAAAATTCCGTCTCTATAAACCGAGATACCTTTGTGAGCCTTTATTGCCTTACGGACACCGGATTTGTTCTCATGGAAACTCTCCGCGATTTCCTCGGTATCCTCGGAAGCTATGTCCCATGCGCGAATCTCGAAACCGAATGAACCGCAGGCAGATTCGGTCTTCTCGTACTTGGTCAAATCATCGCTAGCCTTGACTATCTGTTCCCATACCAGAGTAAGATTTGCGGTTCGCGGTTTTCCCGTTCCCGCACGAATGGGAGAGAACTTGTATTTGGCGTGAACAGCACCTTCATCATCAACATGTCCTCGGATAGCGTACTTGGGTTTGGAAAGAAACCCAGGAACCGATATTTCAACACGTTCCGATTTGTCAGCGGAGCCTGGAGGCGTGAGGAAGATTCTGAAATCATCAATCTCCGCAAAGGGTGAAATGAGTCTGCTTAAGTTGTCTCTCAGGTCTGATACCTTGTCCTCGTCCCATTCGGACTTCAGATCGTAAATGCGCATCAGTGTTCCCGATTTTTTGAATGGGATACTCTCGCCCATAGGTCGGATATCTACAAAGCATGACTCGATGCTTTCCTTGGATGATAGTTCCGACCAGTTAACGGACACCCTCCAACAGGGCTCGGCCGAGGTCTTCGTGAGCATCTCAAGTCTGTTGCCGAGCCTCGCTGCTGAAAGACGCCCGAGTCCCTTTTCACCTGCGGTCCTTCTTACCCGTTTTCCCTTCTTTGAAACCGGATTTTCAACGCGAAATGGTGTTGCAACCATGCACCAAACGTCCCTAATTGTTTCGCGACCCATCCCGTAACCGTTATCCTCAATTTCCAAGTATTTTCCCTCTTTTGAATCAGTTCCGAAACGCACGTCAACACGTGTTGCATATGCGTCATAGGAATTTTTAACCAACTCAATAACGGCAACTACGTCATTGGTTACGAGGTCTGCACCAAGAGCTGCGAAAACACGCGGGTGCATCTTGAAGGGTATCTGCTCAATTTTTGAATCTACTTTTTTCATAATTTATTTATCTGCTCTATTCCAAATAATATCGGCAAGGCTATAGTCCGTCAACACAAGAAATTCTGTCAGGCTTGTTTCCCCATAATTATTGTTATAGCCCGATTTATGGTAATATTAGCATGGGGTGCAAAATACAGCAAGAGTATTTTGCACAAACTCTAAATCCTAATTCCTAAATCCTAAACAAATTCGAAATTACGAAATACAAAGGCTCAAACTGGATCCCTGCTACCTGCCTTCGCGGGCACAAGCTACGACATTCGAGGACTTGCGGGGGGTAGATTTTAGTTGATTGTTGGTGCGGTATGGTCGATAATTGATGGGTTAAGACTGAGAATTTAATTGTTTGAGGCGATGAGATGGCAAAAAGCAGTTTGCCCAAATTAGTGATTTTCGGCGACCCGAAGAAGCAGCACGTCGCTGAGGCGATTAAGGAATTTACCGACTTTGCCCAGGGCAAGGCCGAGATAATAGAAAGCTATCGTATCGAGAATTGTACAGCCGAGATTTTGAAAAAATGTGATTTTGCGATTGTTTTCGGCGGCGATGGGAGCATTATTTCGGCAGCAAGGCATTTGAGTCGGAGTAGTGTGCCGGTGATAGGCGTTAATCTCGGCAAGCTCGGGTTTTTAGCGGAATTCAGCGTCGGCGAGCTCAAGGAATTTTTTCCCTCTTTAACGAAAGGTGCGCCGCCGATAGAGAAACGGATGATGCTGAACTGTAGAGTTTTCAGTATGTCTAATAAGAGCCGGGAAAAATTCTGCTCGGCGGCTATCAATGACGTTTTTATCACCGCCGGGCCGCCATTTAGAGCGATTGAGCTGAAGATGTCGGTGGATGGTCAGCCCATCGCCGGCTGTGTAAGCGACGGCCTTGTAATTTCCACCCCGACAGGCTCAACCGCTTATAATCTCTCGGCGGGGGGGCCGATACTGTCGCCAAAAATGGAGGCAATGGTTATTACGCCGATTTGTCCTCATTCGCTGAGCTTTCGGCCAATCGTTATCAATGCCGACAGCACAGTGGAGGTCTTTGGCGTACGCGTCAATGAAGGCACGACCGTTTCGATCGACGGTCAGGTTTCGTGCAGTCTGTCGTTCGATGATGTCGTAAGGGTCGAGCGGGAAAGCAGCGATTTTCTGATTGTGAATAATCCGCTTCGAACCCGATGGGACACTTTGGCGACTAAACTGAATTGGGCTGAAAAGCCGAAATATAAGATTGTGTAAGATGATTATCTAAAATATGTTTAGTTATGAACATACCTGCGGGAGTATGGAGTGTTTAATATTATGAAGGCGATTATCGAGCAGCTTTCAACTGCCAAAATTCGAAATTCCGGTCTTCGGTCGGCAATCGTGGCAGTGGTATTTTTTACCTTCTTTTCGGGGACCGGCCGGGCGATCAGGAATCCCAGGATTAGCAATCCCATCGGTTCAGGTACGGTTCCGCCCAGCAGTGTCCGCAGCGGCCTGATTCGCAGTCCTAACCCGATTGATAGAAGCGGTAACCTGGTGATTACCGGCAATGTTTCCGGCGGCAGACACTTTCGCGGCGTTGTGCCATATCGGGCGACATCGAGCTTCGGAGCAGCGATTGGTTCGTCGTCGCTTGATTCTTTTTTGAGGCGTTCAGCGAGTTCGGGAGATTTCGGCACGTTTTCCGGCAGATACACACCATATTATTCGCCATCCGGGACAGTAACCACTACAAGGCCCGGCCGCCCCGGCGTCTTCAGGCCGGCAGCTACAAGGATTGGCGGTCGTGCCGATGACGGATTTGCTCCGGGAGTTAGGTCGGCGATTAAATCGGGGAAGCAGCAGGCTTTGTCCGACCGGGACATTGCGGTATCGGATATCAAATTCCGGCCGATGCGTTTTACTCCCCAGCAGCTGGAGCAACTGATTTTAGACGGAGTCGCCACATACGCACAAGCCAAAAGGATAGCGGATGAGCAAAACCTGGCCCAGATGGAACGATTGCGGCAGGACCTAAAGCAGCTAAGACACAGGGCGCCACAATTGAAGCAAAGCCTGGTTATCCGTGATGAGTCTTTGCGGCTGCTTACCAAGCTTGAGCGCAGCGAAGATGTGTTGCAGCCGCTTAAACTGCAGAAGCCAAAGGAGCAGGTTGGTGAAGATGGTTCCCGAACGCAAAAAAGGGTGTTTGGCATCCCGGATAAACAGCCTGATGTTTATGAGCAGATGAAGCGGCGGATTGATGAGTTACAAAAAGGTCTTGAGCAGTTGCCGAAGGCGGAAAAGTCTGAAGAAGCTGCGCAGAAACGGAGGACGGAAGACGGAGGACAGACGACAGAGGGCAGAGGACAGACGACGGACGATGGACGATGGACGACGGACGACGGACGATGGACGACGGACGACGAAATACGAAATATTTTGGGAACTGACGTTGATGTATCCGCCAAAGCTAAAGGGATTCTGGGCCCACACAAGACTTTTGCCTCCTTCTCGAACGATAAGTTCAATCAGCATATGCGGGCTGCTGAGGTATATCTAAAACAGGGCAGGTACTATCGCGCTGCGGACTCTTTCACCCTTGCGTCGATTTACAAGCCGGACGACCCACTTGCATACGCCGGCAGGAGCCATGCGTTATTTGCAGCCGGCGGATATGTGAGCAGCGCCCTGTTTCTTTCGAGAGCTTTAGAGATTTTCCCTGAATATGCAAGGTTTAAGATCGACCTGGTGGCTATGGTAGGTGACAGGGACAAGCTCGAAAGCAGGATAGTCGATGTTAAGCAGTGGCTCCAGATAAGCGATGCGCCTGAGCTGCAGTTTTTGTTAGGCTATGTTTATTACCAGATGGGCCGGCTCCAACAGGCTAAACAAGCTATCGATGCGGCTTACGAAAAGATGCCGGAGTCGCCGGCTGTAATCGCACTTAAAAAAGCTATTGACAGCGCTGTGGCGGGAAATCAAGACGCGATTAAATAACTCAAACTGACCGATTCTGTTTTTTAGACACGGATTAACACGGATTAACACTGTCTTTTATAGTTTTAGATTCCTGCTCCGTCCAAAGCCGGATTCTGTTCCGTCCAAAGGCCGGACTTTCAGCGCAACAGATGCCGGATTCCGTTCCGTCCAAAGGCCGGACTTTCAGCACAACGGATGCCGGATCTTCGACTTCGATTGCGCGGGAATGACATAAAGAAGCACGGGAATTAAAGGGAGTCGGTAAGTGGAAGTATTTCGTTCGGCGGATAATCCTATAATCGGGCCGAAGGATGTTAAGCCATCCAGGGGAGACTTTGAAGTTATCGGGGTCTTTAATGCCGGCGTCGTTCGTTTTGAAGACGAAGTTATTCTGCTTCTTCGAGTGGCAGAACGGCCGATTAGCACACATCCGGACGTGGTGTTAGCCGGCGTTTACGATGCTGCCCAGGGTCATATTATCCTGAAAAAATTTTCGAAGAATGACCCGGAAAACGATTTTTCAGACCCGAGGTTAATAAGAAGGCCGGCCGAGACATATTTGACGTCGATTTCTCATTTGCGGCTGGCGCGCAGCACGGACGGCATCAACTTTGAGATTGAAGATACGCCCGCTATCGGCCCGGCGAATGATTTAGAAAGCTTTGGCATCGAGGACCCGCGGATTAGCCGGATTTCCGGCACATACTATATCAGTTACGTTGGGGTTTCACCTTTTGGAGTAACGAGCTGCCTGGCATCGACGAAGGATTTTAAGTCTTTCGAGCGTCACGGGGTTATCTTCTGTCCGGAGAACAAGGATGTGGTGCTTTTCCCCGAGCGCATTGCCGGCAAATATTATGCTCTGCACAGGCCTGTTTCGCCTCTGTTTAAGAGACGTGAAATCTGGATTGCGGAATCGCCCGATTTGTTTTGCTGGGGAAACCATCGTTACCTGATGGGACCTCGCGCAGACCGTTGGGACGAAACAAAAATTGGCGCAAGTGCCGTGCCTTTCAAGATTGACCTCCCTTCTTGCTTTCGCAAGAAAGCAGGGGGGTGGCTGGAGATTTATCACGGAGCCGACCGGGACAATCGCTATTGCCTCGGTGCGGTGCTTCTGGATGCAAAACAGCCGTGGAAGGTCATCGCAAGGAGCGATAAGCCGATTCTTGAGCCACAGACCGATTATGAAATTGAAGGTTTCTTTGGAAATGTGGTGTTCACCTGCGGGCTGCTCTATGAGGATAATAAACTTAAGATTTATTACGGCGTTGCCGATACCGCTATTTGCTATGCGGAGCTGTCCCTGAAAGAGACCATCGAGAGTTTGAATTTGGTAATTGGTGATTGGTGATTGGTAATTGGTAAATCGAGCAGAACTGCCGAATAATACCAATCGTAATTAAATGTTGCGCTTTACATAAAGAGCAACGAGCCATCCCCAAGCTGCGCTTGAGGCTGCCACCCGTTGGTGCCAAATACACGAAGCGCAATAATTTAACGCAATTGGTATAAATAACCAATAACCAAACCGACTTGCTATTTGCGAGGATTTTTGGTATTATGGTATATTATATGGGTATCGAGGGTTCACAAACCGGCTCTAAAATGAAGAGGGTTTTGTCTATTCGCCGGTGGGCTGCCGTTTTGCAGCTCATTGCAAAATGGCTTCGCCGATTGTACGGCCTTTTAGCTCCCCGCGCTTACAGCGTCATTATGCTTGCTGCGCTATTTTGCACGCTGGCGGTAAAGCTCTTTCATTCCTGGCGTACCGGTCTGGTCAATGAATACTTTAGCTGGGTCCTTGCCGATATTTCTACGCTGCTGGGAATCGAAGTTATCCTGGCATTGCTCTGTTTTGGCTGGCCTCGGAAGCTGGTCATCCGAGCAGCTACTCTTGTTGCCGCTATTGTGTGCACGTGGTCGGTTATGAACGCCGGCTTGATAATAAGAAAAGGGATGCAAATCTTACCCACGAGCATTTTGCCGTTATTTCGCCACCCGCTAAATGCATTTCCAATAGTTGGGATTAATCTGGCAAAGATGCCGGTCGCCGCCGTAATTTTGCTGGGCCCCAGCGCTATTGCTCTTACCTTTTTCTTTTTTGTTATGGCAAAGCCACCGCTGCCGGATTACAACCGCAAACGCTTTGCAAATAGAGTTGTTATTTCTGTTTTCTTTGTGCTTGCCGCTGTTCTGCTTCGCGGCCCGGTTGTCGGGCGCGGCTCACGCCAAATAGCTTCGGCGGGGCTGCGTTACAATTGTCAATTCAGGGCTTTAACAGGTTTTCTTTTGCCTGATTCCGGCCGGCTGGTCAGAGCCGATTTCGCCAACGCCAAACGAAAGATACCCTCCTTTGACCAGATACAGATTGCACTGTCACCGGAACCGCAGCGGGTAAACCATAATGTAGTTATAGTTGTTCTTGAGGGTGTTCAATACAATTACACAACACTGGCAGAGGGACAAAGTAACCTTACGCCATATCTTGCGGCTCTGGCGGGGCAGGGTGTTGAATTTACAAATGCTCGCTCGACACTGACCCATACGACAAAGGTTTTGTTTGCATTTTTGACCGGCCGATATCCTTCGGTCTGCCAGGATATTGCCGAGGCGGTCCCTGTGGTAAAGCCCTATGCCAGCATTGCGACGATTCTTAGGGGTCAGTTGAATTTTCGAACCGCATTTTTTCAATCGGCCAAGGGCAACTTCGAATCTCGGCCCAGCCTGGTTCATAACCTTGGCTTCGACAAATTCTGGGCAAGAGAGGATTTGGGCGACCCTAACGCCTTTATCGGCTACCTTGGCTGTGATGAGTTTACAATGTTAAAACCGATTGCCGAATGGATAAAAGCCGACGAAAGGCCCTTTTTCCTGGTGGTTCTTTGCTCGGTTACCCACGACCCGTATGAGGTTCCGGATTGGTTTGGCGAGCCGGCCAGAGAGCCGGTGGAGCGTTATCGACAGTCGATTTCTTACACGGATAAATTTTTAGCTGCACTGGACGGCGAGCTTGCCAAGCTGAATCTTACAGACGAAACCATTCTTTGCGTTATCGGCGACCACGGGGAAGCATTTGGCGAGCACGGCCTGCACGGGCACGAGCGAATAGCTTTTGAAGAGCTCCTGCACGTACCTTTTTGTTTGCGGGCCCCGTCTCTGGTTGAGCCGGCAACCAAGGTTACAGAGGCGGTTGGCTCCGTTGATTTGGCCCCGACACTGCTGGCTCTGCTGGGCTTCGATACGGAGGCCGCCGGCTTTGACGGCGTTAATGCGCTCGGGCGCATACCGGACGACCGCAAGGTGTATTTCTCCGGCTGGATGCAGCAGAGTCCTGCAGGTTTTGTAAAAGGTAATCGCAAGTTCATATACAATCCGATGGACAAAATGGTCTCTGTCTATGATTTGAGCGCCGACCCGTTTGAGCTGGTCAGGATAGAGGTGCCTGAGCAGCAGGCTCAGAAGATTACCGATGAGGTTATTGCCTGGCGGAAAAACAGCATTTTTCGGCTCGACCAGCAGCGAACCGGCAAAAAAATCGTCTTCGACTCCTGGCTTTGTCGCTGGACCAACCGGATTTCCCGGGCCAAATACAGGAAATAGCGTTCAGCGTATTGCTTCACCGCCGAGTTCTATATGCTATTTGCATTTTTGTTGTTCATTTTGCTCCCGGTTATGTTGTTTTTTGTAGACATTGGACAAATCCCTCTGTCATCTAACACTTTACGAGCATTAAGAGCCTATCCGAATAATCTTTCAGTTTTGTCATTGCGAGGAGCGAAGCGACGAAGCAATCTCGATTTTCGAGCGTTTGAGATTGCCACGGCCTTTCAGGCCTCGCAATGACAGGAATTCACAAAAGTTATTCGGATAGGCATTAAATATGTAAAAACAGGCTGGCTGGGTATGGCTGGTGTTGATAAAAAACAACGCGCTGTTAAAATGCGCTATCTACCTATTCCTGGAGCTGAAATGGTATATACAAACGTAACTGTTTTGGATGCAAACTGTTAGGTGAAGCTGCAGGCGGTCTTTTGTTTTTATTTTTTGCTGCTGGCATATTTTTTGCGGATAATTTTAGTTTCGCCTTTGAGGCGACGATATTGGGCGGAACATCCTAAACACGATATAAGGAGGAGGAAGGGTCCGCCCTTTAGAAGATTTCAAAATCGGTATTGCCGGGCTGAAAACGCGGCAGAGCCGGTTTTGTTAATAATATAGTGCGGGGTCGTGCCGGAGGAGGCATGACTCCATTTTTCTTTGCGCAATACTTAGCTTTTAGCGCAAAAACACCACTACAAATTATCTTTTCCAATCGTCTCGGTTTAATTTTCACTACTCAATAGCAGTTTCAGGGCGTATAATCAGGGCTGTTATGGAGCGAGCGGTTTATAGAATTATCGATGCGAATTTCAATCGCGCCCGCGAGGCGATTCGCGTAATAGAAGACTTTTGCCGATTCGCGCTGAATTCGGCTCCATTGACCGAGCGTGCAAAACAGCTTCGGCACGAGCTTTCAGCGGCTATCGAGAAACTCGATCCGTCTGATAGCCGGACTTTCAGTGCCGGCCGGCTTATCTCAAGCAGAGACACGCCCGGCGACGTCGGTATCGGCAAAACGGTCGAAAAGCAGCTTCAACGTGCCGACCTCAATGAATGTTTCACCGCCGGCTGCAAACGGCTGACCGAGGCGCTGCGGACGCTTGCCGAGATGACGCAAACACTAAATCCGGCCGTCGCCGGGACAATCGAAAAGCTGCGATACGCTGCTTATACACTTGAAAAGGATATCGTTGTTTTCAGTGAGCCGGCCGAAAAATTCAAACGGGTCGGCCTGTATGTAATAATCAGCAGCAGCTTGCCGGTCGAGGTCATTTCTATGGCTCACCGCTGCGTGGCCGGTGGTGCCGACTGCATTCAACTGCGGGCGAAGGACACCGACGACGACAGCCGTTTTGCTATGGCTGTCGAGTTTGTGCAGATATGTAAGGCCGCCGATGTGTTGAGCATAATAAACGACCGGGCTGATATCGCGGTTGCCGCCGGTGCTGACGGTGTGCATCTTGGCCAGAATGATTTACCAATCGAGCAGGCCCGCAAGCTGCAGTTGACTCCGCTAATTATCGGCAAGAGTACGCATTCGCTCGGGCAATTGCGTGCCGCGTGTAAGGAGCGTCCCACTTATGTAAGCTTGGGGCCTGTCTTTGCCACGAAGATAAAGCCGAGCGCCGAGCCGGTCGGCCTCGACTATGTCAGGCAGGGGACAGAGGAACTTGCCGATACCGGCATCGGTAATGTTGCTATTGGCGGTATAACGCTGGACAATGTCGAAGAGGTTTTGAACGCCGGTGCCGGGGCGATTGCGGTTTGTGCTGCGGTAACGGAAGCGGCCGACCCGACGGCGGCCTGCCGAGCGTTAAAAGAGAAAATCGCCGCTTTCAAAAAAGATTAATCTGCCAGCTTAGTGTTTACATCGTTGGTAAAATCTCTATCTCAACTGGATTGCTGACAGCGGGAAGGCCACGTCCTTGGGATTTATAGCGAATGCGTATCGTATGCTTACCAGAAGTAAGTCGCAGACGTTTGCCCCAGGATTCCGGTACGCCTAGTGCAAGTTTCTCTGCATCTTGGAGGAGCACCCACGAAGCCGTCAACGTAATCTCAGTCGCACTTTCCAGTTTTTCCCCCGGATCAAGGAGCCAATCGGGACCATACATTTTCATGTCAGCCCAACCATACCAAGCACCGTCAATTTCGATCTCATACTGGAGAAAATTCAAACCAGTGATGTCAATGGCTTTCCTAGAAAGATTCTGCAGATCGAGAAAGAGCCTCGGTATTTCTCCTTCCATCCACTTTAGCTTCTCCGGCCGCAGCCCACACTGCAGCCCATCAACGGCCTCACCCCAAATTTCTTCCCCCTCAACCTGCACAGCGGGGGGTTCAAGCAAATAATACTTAAGCCGACACCCACTCTTGTCAGCTAAGAGTATTGTTAATTTAAAGCGCTTCGCTTCTTTTGTAGTGATAATGACTTCTTTAGGTAACTCTGAACCGACGTGATACTTAAATGGCAGAAGGCGTGTTAAGGCTTGTTCTGGTATCGAACCTCGAACAAATATCAAACATCGATCGTCATAAAAAATATCACCTCGACCTGTTATATCAACTGCTGCTGAAATCGCCTCTAGCGAGTCGGCTTGGGGAATGTTTAACAGCTTTCCCGAAGTAATGTCTAGCATTAAGCCTTTTTCATCAATATCCGGTAGAAAAACTTCTCTTGTCTGCTCATAACTAGCTGCTTCTTCCCCCTCAGCATGCATATCGGGTTGAGTTTCAACTATTCCTTTGGACACTTGCGAACTTGATGAAGACGATTTTTCTTGCAGACCGAGTTTGATGCGCCAAGCTTCACGAATCTCCTTAAGCTGGTCCTGATTTGAAATTGTTTCTATCTTTTGTGGAGATACGTCATCTTTCATAATTGCCACAAGTGCGTGGTGAGCAACAGTTGGAAGATTAGCAAGCCGTGGACTAGATGCTACAAGCACATCAGGATCAGGAAGCCCCCTATCAAATAGTTCTACAATTGGCTTTACTGCTTTCTTATCTCCCAATTTCCCAAGAGATTCTGTGGCATACATAACAACAAAGACATTTGAGTCATTGAGGGCTCTAATCAGTGAATCTACAGCCTGAGGACATCTGATTCTTCCCAAGGCTTCGGCTGCTTCACGTCTTAGCTTTACATTTCCATCAACCAGGGCTTTGTCTAATGCGTCTACTGCTTCTATATTACCTATTCTCCCCAGAGCCTTTGCTGCATGCTCCCTTATCCGACTATTTTCACTGTTATCTAATACAATCTCAGTCAGTCTTGGAAGTGCCACAGTGTTATTAGAAAAACCCAATGCAATCACGGCTGCTAGTTGTTTCTTCTTATTTGACGATTTAGTAAGGAAAAGCAGGTCGCCATTGATGTTTGGGTCGCCAAGTTCACGTAGAACCTCTCCCACGCTGCGATAAACACGTCTACGTCCATCTAAAGTACTATCTTGTAACAGCGCCAATAATAGTGGTACAGCGTTATGCGAACCTATTTTAACAAGTGCTCTTTCTATGTAACCGTGGTAGCCGCCTAAACCAAACCTTGTCTCTCTCCTGCGATGATCAAAGAAAGCCTTGACCAGCGGCCCACATGCTTTTTGGTTTCCAATTATCCCAAGTGCTTTAGCGGCATGCTCACGCCAATGGTGGTCAGGATTGTCTAAATGAAGACAGAGCGAATCAACAAGTTCAATATCTTCCTTATAACTAGTTTCACCCAGTCTCTCCAATGCATCCATTGCATGCCAGACTACTTCTAGATTTGGATCCCAAAGGACATTTATCAGAGCAACAGAAACTGCTTCGTTTCCTTGGCCACAATCGCCCAAGAACCAAGCTGCGTATCTTCGCACATCTTTATCGGAATCCTGTAATGCTAAAACAAGTGGGCCTACAGCTTCTTGTCCATCGATAGCTCCTATAGCTTCAACAGAGATCCAACGCACATTTTTACGAGAATCTTTGAGCGATTCTTTAAGGTAAGGAATAGCTGGCTTCCCAATCTGAACTACTTTTTTGTAGGCGACTCGGCCACCGCCGTCGTGTCCTTTGGCAAAATCTTCGATTAAACTTTGGATTTGTGTCGGTGTATCTTTTGGGTTTTTCCTTTCCACCTCAACCTGCACATCGGGTTTAGCCCTTGGTTCTACTGCTCGAACCTGGCTTAAAATAATAATAGAAAACAATATGATGATGGGAATGTTTTTCAAGCGTAACATTTTTTGGCCCCTTAAGATAAGTTCAATGCACTTATTCTCGTGTCTTCAAACGGTATGAGCAAGTAAAAGTTATGTAAAAAAGCACTCAGCATATTATCTCACTATCATATAAGACGCAAAAGCCAGCAAAAAGTTTCAGGATTTTTCTCAAGTTGCTAAAAAACCGTGTAAATCGTGCAATTCGTGGCTTTCTTTCCAGCAGTAAATTGTCAATGACCAATAGTAAATTCTCTGAGCTTTTCTGCGAATTATCCACGAACAACGCAATTTTTCGACAAAATCTTACAATTTTAGGGAATTTGAGTATACGGTTAGTCCATAAATCTGCCGGTAGATATAGTTTTGGAACACGATTTGCGGCAACGGATATAACTTCTTTATTTCAAACAACTTACGACCCCCAATCTTTGATTTTGGACGGGTCGGAGAGGTGGCGGTAAAAGATTGTATCAATTTCGGCTGGTATCTCCGGCATCGCCGAAAGGGATCTATAAGAGGCGGAGGTTGAGTTATCAACAGGTTGTCCACAACGCTGAAATGGTTGCGAGCGCAAGTTTGACAGGCATCTTAATGGCAATATAATGTGAAAAAAACTCTGGGATTCTATAAGTCCTTGTGAATAAAAGTTATAAACAAAATAGCAGCCGGATGAGATATTTAATATTTTTGTTTTTTAAGTTGTGCTAAAGCGGCGAGCAATTATACAGTAGTATTCAATTTTGAATTGTCTATTTGGAAAGGACCATAGAATGAAAAATCGGTTGATTTCTATTGGCGAATCAATCCACGCTTCAATCCCGAAAACCGGCAAGATAATGGAGCAGCTGGTAGAACTCGGCCCCGATGCGTACTCGGCTCCGAGCGAGCCATTGAATTATATCAAGTCCCTGATTGAATCGCAGGTGGGGGATGGTGCCGACTACATAGCGGTCAATCTCGACGCCTTTGGCGAGGACGAGCCGCAGGCTGCTATTGATATGATGCTCGAATACGTCAGGATGGTTCGCAAATGGGGCAGCGGCGTGCCGATTTGCATCGACAGCAGTAATGACGATGTTCTGATAGCCGGCTTGAAGGAGTGGTATTTGGAAAATTCGAAATTCGAAATTCGAAATTCGAAATTCTCGGCCGGTGGCCAGGCGCAGCCGCTTATAAATTCGGTCAAGGTTTATACGATGGACAACCTGCTGCCTCTGAAAAAGGATTACGACTATGCGTTCGTCGGGCTTTTGGTCAGCGAAGAGGCGCCTGCCGGCCCGGGCGGCTCGCACTCGGTTGATGGGCTGTATTCTCTCGCAAAGCAGATTTTTGATGCGGCGGTTAGACAATACGGCTTCAAGAGCGAGCAGATTTTCTTCGATTCGACCGTATTTCCGTTAGCGATAGATATGCCGATGGAATCGGGCGTGCCGGGCTATACCTACCGGGCGTTCGAGACGATAAAGAAGATTAAGAGCGACCCGAAGATGAAGGGGGTACATTGCTCGCTCGGCGTAAGCAACTGCGTCCGCGATTTGCCAGGCCGAAAAATCGGCGTCTGCAGAGCATACGTCGCAAAGGCAATGGAATACGGCCTTGATGCCGCCATTGTCAACGTTGCACATCATTATGGTCTTGTTGAGCCGGCCCCTGAATTGTTGGAGCTGGTTGATGCCTACGCAAAGATGGACGGCTCGGCTGAAAGGATGAACAAAGCAATGGAGCTAATGGGTAAATTCTGCCGGGAGAACAGAAAAGCTCCACAAAGAAAGTCGAATGTCGAATAGAGAATATAGATAGAATGTCGGTGAATCCGGAAAGGACAAAATATGGAAAAGATTCAAATACCAAAAAGTCGCACTTTTGTAATTATCTTCATCGCTCTATTTACGCTTCTGACAGGATGCCAGAAGGAAGAACCGCATAAACTGACCCGCCTGAGGGGGGTGCCGTTCACCGACGTGACGTTCGCAGATGAGTTCTGGGCGCGGCGGATTGAGACCAACCGGAAGGTAACCGTCCCCTACGCTTTCAAGAAGTGCGAGGAAACCGGACGGATTAGCAACTTCGCCAAGGCCGGCGGTTTGATGGAGGGAAAGTTCGAAGGCATCTACTTTAATGATTCAGACCTTTACAAGGTAATAGAAGGAGCTGCCTATTCATTGGAAAATCAGGGCGACCCGGAACTTGAGAAATACGTTGACGGAGTGATTGATAAAATCGCGGCAGCTCAATGGGAAGATGGTTACCTTTACACCTTTTATTCTGTGCCCCGGCGACAACCGGAAAAACGGTGGAGTGATATTCGAGACAAACATGAGCTTTACTGTGCGGGGCATTTTTTCGAGGGCGCGGTTGCTTACTACCAGGCCACCGGAAAAAGAAAGATTCTGGATGTTGCAATCAGGCTTGCCGATTATATTGATTTGGTTTTCGGTCCCGACAAAAAACGTGACGTCCCCGGTCACGAGGAAATAGAGATAGGCATGGTCAAGTTATATCGCGTAACCGGCAACGAGAAGTACCTTAAGCTGGCGAAGTTCTTCCTGGATGAGCGCGGCCGGGCCGAGGGACACAAGCTCTATGGCGAGTACAGCCAGGACCATAAGCCGGTGGTTGAGCAGGACAAGGCGGTCGGCCACGCCGTCCGGGCAGGTTATCTGTATTCCGGGATGGCGGATGTTGCTGCCCTGACCGGCGAGATGGATTTTGCCTGCGCGCTCGACCGGATATGGGAGGACGTCGTCTCGAAAAAGCTGTATCTGACCGGCGGTATCGGTGCCCGACGCGGCGGTGAATCCTTCGGTAATGATTACGAGTTACCCAACAAGACGGCCTATTGCGAGACCTGTGCCGCCATTGCCAATGCTATGTGGAACCATCGCTTGTTCCTGCTGCACGGCGAGGCAAAGTACATCGACGTTCTGGAACGGGTAATCTACAATGGGTTCCTTTCGGGCATTTCCCTGAGCGGGGACAAGTTCTTCTACCCGAACCCATTAGCCAGTGATGGCAAACATCAGCGAAGCCCGTGGTTTGGCTGCGCCTGCTGTCCCACGAACATCGTGCGTTTTATGCCGTCGCTTCCCGGATATGCTTACGCACGCCGGGGCGATATCGTGTATGTGAATCTTTTCGTAAGTGGAAGCGCTACAATCAAGATGGATAACAATACCGTGCGCCTAAGGCAGCAGACGCGCTACCCCTGGGACGGAGACGTGAAGATTACGGTGGAGCCGAAACGTTCTAAGGAATTCGCGATTTACGTTCGCATTCCCGGCTGGGCTCAAAATCAACCCGTGCCGAGCGACTTGTACCGGTATTTGAACAAGAGCCGAAAGAAAGTAACACTCAAGGTCAACGACAAGCCGTTTGCTCTGGATATGGATAAGGGCTTCGCCCGCATTCGTCGTAAGTGGAAGAAAGGCGATGTAGTCGAACTGAGTTTACCTATGCCGATACGGCGCGTGCTGAGCCACGAAAATGTCAAGGACACTGCGGGGAAAGCAGCGCTGCAGCGCGGCCCAATCGTGTACTGTGTTGAATGGCCGGACAACGGCGGACAGATCACTCATATCGTCCTGCCGGATGACGCGGAACTTAAAGCTAAATACCGCAAGGACATGCTGGGCGGCATCACCGTGATTAGCGGCACGGTTCTCGGTGTGCAGTTAAGTGGGATGGGCAGCGTCGTGGCTATGCTGTCTGTGGGTGAAGGCGCCAGCAAGGAGGCCCTTGAGCATATCCGCAAGCTCGGCAGCAACAATATCATTATCTCGGTGGTCAAGTCCGCGGAAGAGGAACAGGCCAGCACTGAGCATTCCTTCATGAGCATCTACGGGTTGACCTATGAGGATTATGCCAGAATCGCAGAGAGTTTCGGAAATATCAAGCAGACGGCGCCTGTGAAGTTGATGCGCAAGAACTCACGTCTACGCGAAAGAGCGATGGAACTTCGGGTCGTCGGGACGACACCCGAATGGTTTAAGCTCGTGCCCCAAGAGACTCTTGCCGGGCGAGTTCTTCTGCCGTCCAACCAGGAGAAACGGTCTCCTGTGGCAGTCCTTACCGAGTTCGGCGCTCGAAAAATCTTAGCCACCGAGAGCACCATAGGCCAGACTATCCGCATCGGGGGTGACCAGTTCGAGGTCATCGGTATCGTCAAAAGCGAAAGCGGACAGGCAGGAAACATTCAAATTCCTGACCAAGAAGTCGATGTTTACATTCCCATCGAGGTGGCACGCAGATACTTCGGTGATGTGTTCACCAAATATACTTCGGGTTCACGAGTACGCGAAAAGGTGGAGTTACATCAAATTATCGTCCAGGTGGATGAGGCGGAGAAAGTTGAGGCCGTAGCGGCGGGCATCGAAAGAATGCTGGAACAGTTTCATAAGAAAAAGGATTATGTAGTGAGCGTTCCTCTGGCATTGCTGAAGCAGGCCGGTAAGGACGGAAAATCACTCGTAAAAGATAAGGGATACTTTGCAGCTATTCCCTACTACGCCTGGGCGCACCGCGGCAAGGGCGAGATGGCGGTATGGCTGGCTCGGTCGGCCAAAGGAGAAGGCAAATGAAAAGATGGCACGTCCTGGTGACGGTTTGGATTTCACTGCTCATCGCTCGGCGTCCTCGAATTGACGATTTCCGATTGACGATTGAAAATCGAGCGAGAGCGCGAAATTTTATTCTTGACGGCTTAACCGGTCTTTGTTAAAAGAAAATCAGTTTGTTAAGTCAGATATAACTTAATCGAAAGGAATTAGACTATGGCAGAAGAGAAGGAAACGCCGGAGCCGGCAGAAGAATCAGCCGGCGAAACCGGTGCCGAACAAGGCGGCGGCGCTGAGCAGCCCGCAGGCACGGAAGAACCCGCTGGTGCCGAACAGCCCGAAGGTGTTCAAGAGGGCCAGGCGGCTGAAGAAGTCGGTAAAGATGCCCGTATGTGGGCGATGTTGTGCCATCTTCTGGCTATTTTTACCGGCTTTATTGCACCTTTGATTATCTGGCTGGTGAAGAAAGAAGAGGACCCATTTATTGACAATCAGGGTAAGGAAGCGTTGAACTTTCAGATTACCGTAGCAATTGCATCAATTGTATCAGGGTTGCTGTGCTTTGCTTGCATAGGCTTTGTGTTGTTGCCACTGGTAGGGATTGCAGACATAGTCTTTTGCATCATCGCTACCGTAAAGGCAAATAGTGGTATAGCTTATCGCTATCCGGTCAGTATTCGGTTCATTAAGTAAGAATTTGGTCGGCCCGATTACCGGGATGTCCCTGACCGGCCTTTGTTTAGAAAAGCACAAGACACAAGACTCAAGACTTTAGTTAAATACGCTCGACGCGGGGCGTCGAGTTTGGGTAGGTCAACACAATATTCAGAGGTGCGAAATATCGCACCCTACATAGTGAAATCCGAAATACTAATCTTTCGACTACGCTCAGGACAGGTTCCTAAATACGAAACAAATTCGAATGCGGATACGCACGCTTCTGACAGGCGTGACCAAAATATAAAGGTACAAAATGAGATTCTTCACTTCGCTTTGCTCTGTTCAGAATGACAGAAAAATGGTGTGGGGTGCACACCCTACATGCTGATACTTAAATCCGGAAATAACTCTTTCACCTTTATTTATTCTTAATTAGCAATTAGAATGAGGTTTTGGGACATTCAATTACTTTGTGAACCCCGCCCCTGCGTAGGGGCTGGGTGAACCGTTTTTGGAGAAACCAAATTATGAGAAGCGATACGGTCAAAAAAGGCTTTCAGCGTGCGCCGCACAGGGGTTTGCTTCACGCCTGCGGCTTAAGCGACGAGGACATAAACAAGCCATTCATCGGTATTGCCAACAGCTTCTGTGAGATAGTGCCGGGCCACGTTCACCTGAACAAGGTTGCCGAGGTTGTCAAGGGCGCTGTTCGCAAGGCAGGCGGGACTGCTTTTGAATTTAATACCATAGCGGTCTGCGACGGCATTGCTATGGGCCATACGGGTATGAAGTATTCCCTGGCTTCGCGTGAGATTATCGCCGATTCAGTTGAAACTATGGCCCGGGCACACTGCTTTGACGGGCTTGTCTGCATTCCCAATTGCGACAAAATCATACCGGGGATGCTGATGGCGGCGGTTCGGCTGAATATCCCGACGATTTTCGTATCCGGCGGGCCTATGGCAGCAGGGAAAACAAAAGATGGAAAAACAGTCGACCTTATCAGCATATTCGAAGGCATCGCCGAATTCAATGCCGGCAAAATTGACGAGGCGCAGTTAAAAGAGCTTGAACGCACCGGCTGTCCGGCGCAGGGGAGCTGTTCAGGGATGTTCACCGCCAATTCGATGAATTGTCTTTGCGAGGCGATTGGGATGGCCCTGCCCGGCAATGGCACAATCCTGGCGGTTAATCCGAAGCGGAATGAACTCTACCACGCAGCGGGTAAGCAGATTATGTTTCTGATTGAGAAGGACGTCAAGCCGCTGGATATAATCAACGAAAAATCGCTGGATAACGCCCTTGTTCTGGATATGGCGATGGGCGGCTCAACAAATACCGTCCTGCACACATTGGCGGTGGCAAGTGAAGCCGATATCAAGTATGACCTTGAGCGGATAAATGCAATTTCGGCTAAATGTCCCAATATCTGCAAGGTGGCGCCTTCGAGTAAGTTTCATATGGAGGATGTCGATGCTGCAGGCGGTGTAAGTGCAATACTAAAAGAAATCAGCAAGGTTCCAAATTTGCTCAACACCGATTGTCTGACGGTAACCGGCAAAACGCTCGGTGAGAACATTGCTGACGCCAGGATTAAAAAATTCTCGGTTATATATCCGATTGATAAGGCATATTCGAATACCGGCGGACTGGCTATTCTGACAGGCAATCTCGCTCCGAACGGCTGCGTGGTTAAGACGGCCGGAGTGACAAAGGTGATACTGACTCATACCGGGTCTGCGGTTATTTTCGAGAGCCAGGAGGAGGCCTGCGATGGTATTCTGGCCGGCAAGGTCAAAGAGGGCGATGTCGTGGTGATTCGTTACGAAGGCCCAAAGGGCGGGCCGGGTATGCAGGAGATGTTAAGTCCCACAAGCTACATTATGGGCGCCGGATTAGGCGAATCTGTTGCGCTGATTACAGATGGCAGATTCAGCGGCGGAACAAGAGGCGCCTGCATCGGCCATATCAGTCCCGAAGCAGCAGTAGGCGGGCCCATCGGACTGTTAAAGGACAGTGACATCATTGAAATTGACATCCCGAATAATGCTATAAACGTAAAGCTTTCCGAAGCTGAACTGGCCGAACGCAAAAAGAGCTGGAAGCCACCCAAGCCAAGAATAACAAAGGGCTACCTCGCAAAATACGCCTCAATGGCTACCAGCGCCGACACCGGTGCCGTCCTGAAATGGTAAAATTTAACTTCAGCAAAAATAGGAGGTTACGAGATGTGGAATGAGAAGCTCAAAGAAGCTTTGATAAACGTGTGTAAAAGCCACTGTTATCAAAACGCCGAGAATGTTATTGTTCCTGAACCATATTTACCCTACGTACCAGAAAACTGGAACGGGATATTTATTCTCGCCGAATCACAATCATCGGCTGCTCCTCAGTACTGGAAGCGGGTAAAAGAAGAGTCAGCATTAGAACGTATGCAACGACTAGAAAAAAATCCAAAAAGGCTGGGCATTGGGCCATGGGACGATGGAACAATTAAACTTGCGCTGCAAGCAATTTTTGAAGGAGCTGACCTCGGCTTAAAACTTGAAGAGGTTGCTGTAAGTAATGCTGTGCCGTGGACACGAAAAAGCGACGATAACCGCAAAAATTTAAGACCGGATGGCCAAATGCAAGACAAAGCAGCAGAGTTTTGGAAAGAATTTTTTCATGCGTGGCAACCTGAGATAAAAGCACTGGTTGTGCTGGGGAAATTTGCTGAAGGAGTGATGAGAAAAGCAGAAATATTAGAAAAATACAGGGTGCTTAATCTTCGGCTGCCCTCGCCAAACGTAATAGACCGTGTAAGGGGAATGTTCTCTTGTGATGACTTAGAGATTCGATTTCAAGAAGTTAAAAAGGCACGAGAATGTCTTGGAGTCAGTAAAGACGAAAGAGAAATATTCTTTGCATGTCATGCTGTAAGTCTCGGAGTTAGCAAGTTCAAGAAGTGGTATGGCGGCAAAAACTCGAAGTTATCCATTATTGACAATAGCTGAATAGC
>JAUVYQ010000260.1 GCA_030603035.1 Phycisphaerae bacterium
AGCTCACCTGCGCGGGCCGACGGCCTTCGGCCGCAAAAACGTGCCCTGTGTAGTGAGAAGGCATCAGGGCACTTATTTTGCGGTGGCCGAAGGCCGCGTATTTTTGGATGGCTGTCGCCAATCGTAGAAACCACAGACGACAAACCCAGGAGCTTTCAATGGGTTGCCGTCTGTGCCAGGTACAGCGTACCCCACGTGCTCCAGGAAGGACGTTCTATCCTCGTCCAGGGGTAATATTGGGTCTTTTTCGCTCCGGGGGCAACCAGTGCCCAGGGAGCCTCACCTTTTTAGACATTTTTGCTCCTGCAGTCAAAAATGTCGCTTTCTACGCAAAGTGCGACACGGATGCGCTGCCGGCGGCGCTGCTCGTTACAAAAAGGTCGGAAAAAAAAAGTCTATTTTCCCCTTGACTTCTTGTCGGTTTACACGATAATCAAGGTTATGAAAGGTCGAAATTGCTACGCTGCTTTTTGGAGCTATCCAGGCCTTGAGAAACTTTTCAACTTCATCGAGGTTAAAGCAAGTTTTCTCAGGCCGGTGTCACTCCCTTTCTCTGGGCGAGAACCTTTCAGTCGCATCGCAGCGGCCGGCCAAGCTATAAGTCTCCGTCACAGGCTACTTGTTTCACATCCGGCCGCTGCTTCCCTTTTTGCCTTACATATTTTACAGTGCGGCCGGCGTCCAGGCACGGATCAGTTACACTTTCCGACAAGCGACGCCGGCCGGTATAAGGAGATACCGTGACATTGACCAACCACACACGGCGCATCGAGACTCTTGCCAATGATGTTGTTCACCACGTTGATCGTAAAGAATACGAGCAAGCACATTGCTGCCTCGATGATATTGAAAAGAAGGTCCACGCAGCACGCCGACACATCGACCATGTTCAAAACGTCAGTGATTTTGCAGCACGTCCTGCAGGTGGAGATTAGAGCATGAACATCGACAACCTCTATCGCAACGCCGAGGTGTATCTTGAAATGTCACGCGAGAAATTTGATCGTAATGATTTTGGCTCTGCACTTTCTTCTGCTGTAAAATCCTACGAGCACACACGCAAGCTTATTCAGCAAATTTACTCTTTGAAGATCGCAGCCACCAAAAATGAGCCTGCCGGCACGGAGATATCACCATGACAAAAAGCAAACGCAGACGTCCCTGGTTTTCTATTTTCAGCATTTTGCTTCTTCTGTGCGCACTGGCCATGCTCGTATATTCGATTTTGTTCTTTTCTGTAAATTGAGGTCCTTAACCATGAACTCCGAATCACCGCCCACCCTTGAGCGCGCCGAATCCGATAAAGTTCTTGACTTTCTCAGACACAACGCCGGCACAGCCAACAAAGCCCGCAAGGCGGTCCGCAACTACTGCATGGCCTTGCTGATGCTCGATGCAGGCCTGCGAGTCGGCGAGCTCGTGTCCCTGCGTATGCAGGATTTGTATTTTAACAGTTTGCCTGTCAGAACCATCTTCATAAAGCCTCACCAAACCAAGAACAAAGTCGCGCACGAGATACCTGTATCTTCCCGCCTGGCGGAGTCACTTCGTACTTATTTTAGTGAATGGTTTCTGTGTGATGCTGTTAATGCTGAATGGTTTGCCTTTTACTCTGGCAGCGAGGATCGTCCGATCACTACCAGGCAAGTCGAGCGGATTATTTGTGCTGCTGGCTGGAAGGCTTTAGGCAGGCCGATTCACCCCCACGTCCTCAGACACACAGCCGGTTCCACGTGGATGAGAGTAACGAACACGAGCACTGTTCAGCAGATGCTCGGTCATAAGTATTTGTCAAGCACACAGGTCTATTGTCACCCCAACGCCGAGGACAAACGCCGAGCTATTGAGTCGGCTTCTCAAACTGCGAAGCCGGTAGAGCCGGTCCCGGAGGAGGAACAGGATCAATCACAGCCGGCTGAACACCAGGCCCCGAAACCTTTGCCTGCGTCTCCTCTAACGATTCGTCCGGTTTCTCACTGGTAGCCTTTCCAGTGATATCTTGACCAGGCTTCCGCTTCTCCATCCAATATGCTTCTATTACCAGCCTTACCTCACCCAAATAGCCTTCCGCAGTGTCATGATGTCCTGCGTGAAATGCTTTATGAGCCTCCATCGCTTTTTCGTTGACCGTTGCTATTACTTCCTTCAAATCCATGTTCCGATCCCCTTTCTGAGTTACAATAATTCATCAGCAGCGTTGTCGCATGCTTCATACACGCAAACGCCGTTGATTTGCTTCCTGTTTTCGCGAGCCTCGATGCTTCAGATAGCTCAGTTCG
>JAUVYQ010000192.1 GCA_030603035.1 Phycisphaerae bacterium
GCAGAGGTACAGTAATTTGCCTGTCGAATCTTCCAGGACGCGTCAATGCATGGTCTAAAATATCCGCCCGGTTCGTCGCCGCTATCACTATTACCTGGTCGTTCGTATCAAACCCGTCCATCTCAACCAAAATCGCATTTAGCGTTTGTTCACGTTCGTCGTGCCCACCACCGACATAACCGGCGCTGCGTTTGCGATCAATCGCATCAACCTCATCAAGGAAAATGATACAGGGCGAATTCTCCTTGGCCTGCTTGAACAGGTCTCGAACCCGTGATGCCCCCACACCAACAAACATCTCTACGAAATCGCTGCCCGATATACTAAAGAACGGGACATCCGCCTGGCCCGCTATCGCCTTTGCAAGCAATGTCTTTCCGCAGCCGGGAGGACCTATAAGTAAAACTCCGCGGGGAATACGGCCGCCAAGCCGTTGAAATTTTTTCGGGTTTTTCAGAAATTCGATTATTTCAGCCACTTCCTCCTTTGCCTCTTCGACACCAGCCACGTCCTCAAATGTAACCTTGACACGGTCTTTGTCTTGTAATCGATGCCTGCTTCGACCAAATGACATCAGCATCCCGCCGGCGCCGCCGCGAAGATTCCGCGCAAACAGAAAATAGAAAATTCCCACCAATATAAGCAGCGGCAAGACCCACTGTATCAGCATAATAAGCCAGATGCGCTGCTTGGTAAATTTCACTTCCACTTCGCTGCCGCTTTCCTCTTTTATCTTGAAAAGCCGTTCAATCATCACTTCCTGGTTGTAATCTACCGTGAAGGATTTGAGCGTCTTGTTGTCCTTGCCGAGTATCCCCGGCTTAAACTTGCCTCTAATCTCGGTCTCACCAATCTCTATACTTTCGATTTCATCATTTTTGAGATGTCTTTCGAAATCATCCCAACCGATATTGTCATCACCTCGCAATTGCTGCAGCATCATCCACCCGCTCAACAGCACAAGTCCAATTATAAGGTAGGTAAACGGCCCCCGCTTATAGCGCGGCGGCGGCGGCTTTTTGCCTCCCTGGCCTCGTGGGCCGGGACGTGGTTGACTCGGCTTTCTGTCTTGACCGTTACTCATAATTTAGAATCTCTCATCTCGCTTCACGAGGTACGCTTCACGCTTCTTACCATTCTTTTTCCATTAATTCTACGATTTTTCGTGCCAGATTGTTTGCGGCAAGTGCTGAGGCATAGTTGAAGCCCTGATTTTGCCACTCAGAAAAGCTCGCTGAGGCGGCGACCGACTGGTTGTCTATCAGCAGCTCTCCCGTCTTTAGATTTTTCCAATTAACCACCACCCGCAGTTGCACTTCTTTTTCCAGTGCCCTGCCGGTCTCTCGCTCGCTCGTAAGCACCAATTCACCAATCCCGACAATTTGTCCGCTTATCACCGTGTCAGCCCGGTCTCGGCTGGAGATTATCTTATAGGGCGTATCCGCCTCGATACGCTTTGCCAGCGCATCGGTCAGCCAATCGTGCTCCACGCCCCGCCTGAAGCTTCTGCTGTCAAACATTTCCACGTAAACGCTGTCAACATCTTCAGGAAACAGCGTTTCGTCGGAATAGCCGCTCATCCGGCCACATCCGCAAAAACCCAGGCAGACGGAAATAATTAAACCCAAGGAAACTGCAAAAACAAAACGTTGATTTTTCCCTTTTCTTTTTGAATTTTTATTTGTCATTTTGCTTTTTGATTTTTAATTCTTGATTTATCTTTTCCTTTGCCATTTCTGCAGCCGTGCTCTCCGGCCAATTATCCAGGACCATCTGGTAATATAAATTAGCCGACTCTTCGTTACCGGTTTTTTGATAATACCGGCCGATACTGAATCGCTTATAGGCCAGTTGCTCATTTATTTGTTCAAGTCTCCCATCAACACCAATTTTTGCGGCATCTTCAGGATACCGCAATCTGAAATTCTCGTAATAGCTCTTTGCGCTAACCAGATTTGAGGCATCATACCTCGGCCCTCGATACTCAGCGTGCTTGCATCGGGCCATATTCAGCAGTGCGTCCCTGCCCATTGTGCCTGTCGGCCATCGCGATGATATTTCCGACCATTTATGATATGCCTCGTTGAACTTTCTTCTTTTTTCATAACTTTTAGCAACCGCCACAGCCGCTTTTTTCGCAATTGGCGCATCGCCGGCACGGTCGCTAATCTTTTCCATAGTTTTGACGCCCGAAGCGTACCCTTTAATTTTGAAGATGCCGAGCACCGGTATTCTTTGGCCGGCCAAAAATGCCGTGGCTATCGCAAACTCCCTGTCCAGGGCCGCCTCATAAAGCTCGCTTTCCGGATATTTTCTCAGAAACTTATCATACGCCCTGACCGCCCTGGTGAATTTTCCCTTGCAAAACAGCAGCTCGCCTTCGATAAAGGCATCCAAATCAGGCCCCGAAATTTCCGGAAAGTCTTTTTTAAGTTTATCAAATGCCCTGGCTGCCTCTTCAGTCTGTCCCGTAACGACCAATTTTTTGATTTGAGCCACTGTTAGCAGATATTTATCCCTGCCTTCATCCGAGACGGCCTTGAAATCCCGGCCTTGCTCCAGACGCCACGTCTCCCCCCCCACCACCGGCAAAGCCGACAGCAGCAATATTACGGCTAATACCATTACAATTCGCATTTTATATTTCAGCATAATCCTGCTCCACCACCATTGATAATTTTACAATAATCAATAACCACTGTATTATACCCGTTTTTGGAACCATTGCAAACCCACAACTTAAAATATAGTATCGGCTGATTTTCCCCTAAAATTGCAATTTTAACCCCCTTTCGCCTTCACTCAGGACAAGTTCTGGTTTGAGGGGAAAAGAAAAAGGGCTGCAAGCGTAATGCTCACAGCCCTTCTGTCGTTATCCCTTGCTTGCCCCGTACCAAATAGGCGCTTGCCGCCGTGTCCCGCACGAATTGAGTGCTAACTCACGTCTAATTAGTGCGGGGTAATTTGGTGCGGGGTCATTCTGAGCGCAGCGAAGAATCTCCTCTACAATAATCATTAATCAATAATCAATTATCAGTGGCCTGCCAGCCAGTTGTCGCTGAGAACTTCAACGTCAGCCCAATCGATCTTATTATCGGCAGGGATGCTGATGTCGCAGAACTGATTCCAATTTTCATCTGGCGGCTCAGTTAGCCAGGCCAATCCAAATATTGCAAAGTCTCGAAAATCCACGTCGCACTCGCCATCGAAGTCGCCGATGTAAGCGTAATTGAATTCATAGGCGCCCATATCTACAATCTCGGTATCGTTGCAATCGCCATCTACGATTCTGGGACGACCGTCGAGGTCGGTCGTAACACCGGAAGGCACGGCCGTGTTGTCGCCGGCGTCTATACAGGGTGAGCCCGGCCGAAGATGATAATCCCGCAGGTTCGGGTCAGGATTGCTCGCATCGAAAAACATCGGGTCGGCATCTATATTACCGCTGCCCCAGTTAATAGTGTTACCAGTCCCATCATTGTATATACCCGCCTGCTCACCCTTAACATCACAGTAGTTGACATCTATTGTCGACGAGTTGGCTACAGCTATTTCATTCCCATCCGATGCTGCGGTATCGCCCCACAAAATGCAGTTGGTCAGTGTTGGACCGCTATTCCAGTTGTATATCCCGCCGCCATAGGTGTTCGCATCGTTTCCGCTGAACGTGCAGTTCGTCACTATCGGGCTGCTGGCTGTGTTGTACATCCCTCCGCCCCGGGTGCCTGCCGAGTTACCGCTGAAGACGCAGTTCGTCACCGTCGGACTATTCTGGTAGTTGAACATCCCGCCGCCCCGGGTGCCTGTCGAGTTCCCGCTGAAGACGCAGTTCGTCACCGTCGGGCTGCTGCCGGCTGTGTTGTACATCCCGCCGCCGTTGGCTGCCGAATTGCCGCTGAACGTGCAGTTGGTCATCGTCGGGCTGCTGTTGGCGTCGAACATCCCGCCGCCGTCGAAGCCAGCCGAGTTGCCGCTGACCGTGCAGTTGGTCAGTGTTGGATTGCTGTTGCGCTTGAGCATCCCT
>JAUVYQ010000141.1 GCA_030603035.1 Phycisphaerae bacterium
ATTGTACCGTTATTTAGGCGGGGCGGGCGCCAATATCCTCCCGGTGCCAATGATGAATATTCTAAACGGTGGAAAACACTCAGACAATAATGTGGACTTTCAGGAATTTATGATTATGCCGATAGGCGCCAGGGACTTCCCACAGGCCGTGCAGATGGGGGCTGAAGTCTTCCATACGCTAAAGGCTGTGCTGGTCAAGAAAGGCTGCGCCACAGCGGTTGGTGATGAAGGTGGCTTTGCTCCGCAGCTTGCGACCAACGAAGAAGCGCTGGAAGTTATTATGGACGCTATCAAGAAAGCCGGCTATAAGCCCGGAAAGGACATAGCAATTGCTCTGGACCCTGCTGCGAGTGAAATGTTCGACAGAAAGATAAAGGCCTACAAATTCTTCAAATCTGCTCCGAAGAAAAAGATATCCAGCGATGCGCTGATTGAACACTGGGTCCAATGGGTGGATAAATATCCCATCGTTTCAATCGAAGACGGACTGGCGGAAGATGACTGGGCAGGCTGGACAAAATTGAATAAAAAACTCGGGCGTCAGGTCCAATTAGTCGGCGATGATTTATTCGTAACAAATACCAAGCGTCTTGCAAAAGGCGTCAAGCTCGACTGCGCCAATTCGATATTGATAAAACTCAATCAGATAGGGACATTGACAGAGACATTCGAAGCGATCAATATGGCTCGCAGAGCCGGCTGGACGGCGGTCATAAGTCACAGAAGCGGCGAGACAGAAGATACTACAATCGCCGACCTGGCTGTTGCGACAGGCGTCGGCCAAATAAAGACCGGCTCGTTGTGCCGAACAGACAGGATTTGCAAATATAATCAACTGCTTAGAATAAATGAAGACCTTGGCTCCGCTGCACGATACGCCGGCTTTATGTTTAAGTGATGGTGATTGGTAATTGGTAACCAATTATGCGAAGGCAAAATATCCTGCGAACGCTTTTATTTATCATCTTTTTTAGTGTCGGCGCAGCAACACTGAGCGGCTCCATACTTTGTGATGATTTGGTTCGATACTATCATAACAGGCAACTGTTGAAAGCAAAGGAAGAATTATCAAATCGGTTGAGGTCATTAAATACCGACTACGATGCACTGCTGCAAAATTTGGAAAAGGACCCCAATCTTTTTGAGCGCATCGCCCCTCTTGTACTCGGCATGGAACGTAACGATGCGAACACCATTTATCCCAAAGCAACAGAGGAGCTGTTGGATGCTGTTAAGAAAGCGTTAGAAGGAGATTCGAGCCAACAATCCACCGAGCCGGTGATACCTGCCTGGCTTATCCGATGCAGCGAACCAACCCGGCGAGTCATTTTATTTTTGGCGGGTGCCTTTTTGGTCCTTATTTCGTTTATATGGCTTGGCTCCGCCCCAGATTAAACGCAGAGAACGCAGAGAAAGAATTAGAATTGAAATCAGCGGTCTCTGCGGGCTCGGCGGTAAAAAAAATGCGAGCTCTGCGCAAATACAGAGGCGGTATTATTTAACTGGGCGAATGCGGGTCCCCCTTCTTGCTTTCGCAAGAAAGCAGGGGGGGAGCTACATCTGGGCAGCTAAGGCCACCCTAAAGATTGCGCCGGTTGGCTTTGCAGTAATGATTTCTACAAAGCCGTTGTGTGCCTGGGCGAATTTTTTCACCAGGGCAAGGCCCAGGCCTGTTCCGGTGGTTTCACGCGTATCTTCTGCCCCGGAGCGGTAGAACTGCTCAAAGACCTTTTTGCGCTGCTGATGAGGGACGCCGGGGCCATGGTCCTCAACCTCGAGTAAGATGAATTGGCGGTCGCTTCTGGTTCGGACTGTAATAGTCTTATCCTCAGCATCACGTGCGTATTTGATTGCGTTGTCCAGCAGGTTAACAACTATCTGTGTAACCGCATCACCGTCAAAAGCCGTTTGCTCAAGCTGTGTGAGTTCCGTTTTTATCGAAAAACCACTTTGTGCCGCATAGGGCGTCATCATTTCAACTACATCGGTAATGCATTCATTTATATCGCCCAGGCTGAAAGTATATTTTTTCCGTCCTCTTTGGATGCGGGAAAAGTTCAGCACGTTTTCTATTAGCCGGCTGAGCCTTTCGCTTTCCTGGTGCATATTTCTGTAGTATTCGGCGAGCTTGTCCTCCGATTTGACCCAGTTCTTTTCGAGCATCTCCGAGTACATTCGTATTGAAGTCAGGGGGGTTCTAAGTTCGTGCGAGACAGCGGATATAAAGTCATCCTTTTTCCGGGCCAATTTAATTTGTGCCCGCGCATTGCGCCATAAACCGGCCAGTCCCAGCGTTACCGCTAAAAGCACAATCGCGATAATACTGAAATACCAGTTTCGCAGCCAATTTATTTTATTGCTAATCCAGGCAGGGTCGATTTCTTTAAGGTTTAATACTAAATCGCCAAAGCCAAAATCCAATATGGCGGTGTAGGCCGACTCTTCATCTTCTGTTTGTGCTAATTCAATCTTCATTCCTTCGCGCATAAATCGCTCTGCGGACTCCTCGACCTCCTCAATCAATTTCTTTTCATTGAGTTGAAATCCCTGCAGAAAGTGCTTGTCCTCGATTTGTACATGCCTTAATAGAAACACCTGTCCCCCGAATATAGATTGCTGAAAGTCACCATTGGTAACGACCACCGGCACAAACGCCTCAATCTGTATCTGAACCGTCTCATTTTGATTTCCTTGCGGCAGCAATTGCAGGTCAGCAAACGTATCCATCAGCGGTTCTTTTGCTTGTTCTGCTTGTGGTTGGGGTCTTTGCGCCTGGTAAGCCATTTGGTTTGCTTGAACTGCAAATGGTTACCGGTTGTCATCGGGTGATTCTTCTTCCGTAGTTTGCTCCTTCGCCTGGGTTTCTTCTAAATCGCTTTGTGCGTTTATCTGCGTCTGGAGAAAAGGAACTCCTTGCTGCCCAGGAATAGCCGCGTTAGAAGAAATGTTGTACTCGTAAACAGAACGTCTTTGCCTCATATACTGCGTTTCTTGTTGTTCTTGCAGACTTCCGATAGGATAATTTTTCCCCCGCTGCCTTCTTGATTTTCCGCCTTTCGCCCCTATTTTTTGTTGGAGTTCACTTTTTACGAACTTAGCTTGTTCAGGCGCTTTTGACCGGATATTTAGCGAAGCCCCGGCTTTTTTATCAATGTTTATTGTAAATGAACCTGGCGTCACACTATTCAGCACGGGCAGTAAGTTATTCGTTATATTATATCGGTTTAACTTTGCTTCAGCGTAGGTCTTCTTATTGCGTACCGTTGCACCTTCCCTTTGTATGATGTCGTCGTTTGGCGTCATGATATTACCGTCCGGCTCGATTTGAAAATGGCCATACGCCAGGCCGTGTTCTAAGCGACCGCCCAGCGGTGAACGCAACACCGGCATCTGCTGCTGACCAGGCACGATGTCCTCAGACACATAGTAATATTGATATTCAGTGTACAAACGCTCTTGTTCTGCCTGAATGAAATCATCGAGTTTATGTTTGACATCCTGCCTGATTTGTTCTGCTACTGCGGCAAATTCGCCCAGACGCGCCCCTTCCAGGCCCTCTGCCCATTTTTCAACGGCGTGGTACCCCAGTACTGTCAACCCACACAGAGCAACGAGAATTATCACTGATAATATGATGAGCCGCCTATACATTGGCTTTAATTCATCCTGTTACAGTTAGTTTTCATACTTATAGCCTGCGCCGCGCACGGTTTTGATAATTTGCGGGTCGGCTGAGTTTTTCTCGATTTTACTCCTCAACTTGGCGATATGCATATCTGTGGTCCTTGTGCCCAATTCAGTCATAGTCTCTTCCCAAACCTCTTTATAGAGTTCTTCTCTGCTGATGACCCGGTTTGGATTAGCGGCAAAATACTGCAAGATTGCTGCTTCGCGTTTGGTAATTTCTATTTCCTTGTTTTTGCGTTTTGCTTTCAACGCTGCAATATCGACATCCAAATCTGCGAACTTAAAGGAAAGTCCGACTGCCCGGGCCGGGTCTATCCGTCGCAGCACCGCTTTTATCCGTGCCAGCAGCTCCTCGAGCGAAAACGGCTTGGTGATATAGTCATCGGCGCCGAGGTTCAGTCCCGTTATTTTTTCTTTTTCCTGGCCTTTAGCCGTCAGCATAATGATGGGACTTTGCAAACCGTCTCGACGCCATCTGGAACATAATTGTTCGCCGCTGATTTTCGGCAGCATCAGGTCAAGTAAAATCAAATCAAACTGCCTCTCAGCGACACTCCGTTCCGCCTCCAGACCGTCCACAGCTTCGGTAACTTTGAAACCGTGAAACTCCAGAAAATCCGTCAGGGCTGTCCGGATTTTCCGCTCATCTTCAACTACTAATATGTATGCTTTTTGCTCCATAGTCACCTGTGGCAGAGCCACACCTTCCACAATTGCGTCAAATCCGGCATACTGTTGAGGCCCGCCCCTCGGAGGGGCTGGCCGAGTCCGGCAGATGCCGGAACGGACCGCATCTATATATATTATAAGCGAAATTGAAGCGCAAGGTTTGTAAATATTTTGTAAAAAATTCAGCTGATTATTTTACACCCTCCGCGGTCTGGCGAGGCACGTACCGACACGGCTATAGAACAAAAACATTATTATCTTTTGTGGCCGCCACGGGACTTGAGTACCTGGGCCTTGAGGCATCGGCTGGTGCCGAGGCCCGCCCTTCGGCAGTGAGCCCTTCGGCAGTGAGCTCAGGACAGTCGAATTGGAATCTTATTACATAGGACTGGTGCCTCTGCTGCCCCTGCCAGCAGCAAGCAGGGGCAAATCGCAGAGGTTCGAAGAATAGTCAAAGAGTCCCCGCTTGCGCGGGGACAAGTTTACACCTGCGAAAGCAGGTGTGGAAATGGTGAGCCCCGTAAGTTGGCCGTTGGTCTTACGGGGTGAGCTTAGAAAGGAGATTGTTCTAAAAAAAAAGTTTTGCATTTGATAGTCGACAGGTTATACTGGGTGATTGGTGATTGATTCAGCAGGACTGCCGGATTTACCAGTTACCATTGACCAGGGTTGGCGAGGATAAAGATGCCAGGAAGGATTCCTGAGGTAGTTGTAATTGGCGGCACCTATGTCGATATGGCGGTGAGGTGCGGCCAAATCCCATCTCCCGGGCAGACTGTTACCGGCTCGGCTCTTTCATATACAGTTACCGGGCCGGGGCCAAATCAAGCGGTCGAAGCTGCTCTGTGTGGCTGCCAGGTGCATCTTATCAGCAAGGTCGGCGGCGATACATTCGCCCAAATGGCCAAGGCAAGTCTGGTTGAGTTCGACGTTAATACCGACTATGTCTATTCCGCCGAGGCCAAAAATACCGGTGTGGTTGTAACGCTGGTTAACGCCGAAGGCGAAAATGCCGACTGTGTATATACAGGTGCCAACAGCGCCCTACTGCCACAGGATATTGACGCCGCTGAGCAGATTATCTCCGAGGCTGATGTTTGTTTGATTCACGGCCGACTGCCGCAAGAGGCAATTGTAACCGCCCTTCGCTGTGCGAAGGTGCATGGCACAAAGGTCGTTCTTAATCCTGCCCGGCCAATAGAGCAAGGCGTTCGACTGAGCTCAGCCGAAGTCCGCGGCCGGCAAAATAGTGACCTGCCTATTGAATATTTTTCGGCTGATATCCTGATTCCGAATCTTTACGAGGCGGCCGATATTACCGACCATTCGGCAGCCAACATTCGCACGGCCAAGCTCATCGGCTCCGATCTGGTCGCTCGCGGCGTTGATTCTGCCGTCATAACGATGGGCAAGCGCGGCTGTATGGTCGTTGACAGAAACGGTGCCGACCATATCCCGGCTTTTGAGGTGGAGCTTGTTGACCAGACCTGCAGAGGCGATGCCTTTGCCGGGGCGCTGGCCGCTTATTGTGCTGTAAAGGACGATGTGAGAGAAGCGGTTAAGTTCGCCTCCGCAGCAGGGGCTTTGGCTTGCACAAAGTTCGGCTCAATCGAGGCCCTGCCAACAAAGGCCGAGATTATCGAGCTGCTGCAGAAAGAGGATAGCGAGTGATATCAGGGAACCAGGTTATCCGGGGCCCGCCGCAAGGCGTCCCCAAGCGGACTGCAAATCCGTTTGATGCCGGATTCCACTATTTACCCCGTTAGAAGTCCTTGGCCTGTCAGAACTTACAAGTCAGCCGATGCGTCTTTTAACGGGGTATATCCTTTATAAGCAAACACTACTGTCCGGTTGTTTGATTTTGAAAACGTTGTAACGATTTAAATAACATTAGGTTACACGCAAAAATGACTGTAATCGATTTGAAATCACTCTTAGACTTAGGCTATTTCAATTTGAAAAATATCGAAGGAATAGCC
>JAUVYQ010000130.1 GCA_030603035.1 Phycisphaerae bacterium
TTTGTAAGAGCGATTTTTCCCGGCTCGTTCGACCCGATTACAAACGGGCATCTGGACGTTATCAACCGCGGTATAAAACTCTTTGACGAGCTTATCATTGCGGTCGGCCGAAGTCCGGTCAAAAACCAGCTCTTCACGCCCCAAGAGCGGGTGGAGATGATAGCCGAGCTGATAGCCGATATGCCCGGCATCTCGGTAGAGAGTTTTGACGGGCTGACGGTTGAATATGCCGCCAAAAAGAAGGCTGATGTCATCCTGCGCGGTCTGCGAAGCCTTACCGACGTTCAATACGAGTTCCAGCTTGCTATGACCAACCGGGCTGTGGCCGGCATAGAAACCGTCTTTGTTATGACCAGTGAGCAGTACGGCTTTACCAGTTCGACCTTGATTCGCCAGGTGGCTTCATTAGGCGGTAACCTAACAAAGCTGATTCCGAAAAACGTCCATAATCGTTTGCAACAACGCATTAAAAAACGTGAATCGTGAAGTGTGAAGCGTGAAGCGAAATACGAGATACGCTTCACGAGATACGAGATACCAGATATGTTTACCCTCAATGTCGAAACGCACTTTTGGGCATCGCATCAGCTGACCCTGCCGGACGGCTCGAAAGAACCTCCGCACCGGCATAACTGGTCGGTTACCGTTGATGTCAGCACAGAGGCGCTCAACAGTATGGGACTTGTTATGGACTTTCGCCAGCTCAAAGCTATGGTCGATAAAACGATAGCTGAGTTTGATAATACGGCGTTAGACAAAATCGGTTATTTCCAGCGGAACAACTCATCGGCCGAGAATGTGGCCGGATACATATATGAAAAACTTGAGCCGAAACTGCCCCAGGGCGTCAAACTTGAAGCTATCAGGGTAGTTGAGGAGCCGGGCTGTTCGGCAAAATTCGCCAGATAGATAAATCATCCTGCAGTGATTTTCCAAATTTGACGATATTTCCGGAGAGAACCTGAAACCTTGCAGTTTCAGCAGAATTCTGGTATAATAACAAACAGCAAAGCTCAATGCTGGATGTTCGATGCCCGTAGAAGAATAAAATCGAGCATCGAGTATCGAGTATCGAGAATCGAGTTAATTATGAAATGTCAGATTTGTAACAAAAATGACGCCACTATTCACCTGACTGAGATTATCGACGGGGTGCGCAGCGAGATGCACATTTGTGAGCGTTGCGCCACCGAGCAGGGCATAACCGTCAAGAGCCAGATTCCTATAAACGAGCTGCTCAGCAGCCTGCTTGCCGTCCAGCCAACAGACGATGAGCTGTTCGGCCCTTCGGAGAAGGAGCTCTCGTGCCCGCACTGTGGCTTTACGCTGGAGCAATTCCGCAAAGAGGCGGTACTGGGCTGTCCCTATGATTACGAGATTTTTGAGAAATCGCTTCCGCTGCTTATCGAAAAAGCCCACAACGGCAAAACAACCCACTGCGGCAAGGTCCCCTCAAAGACACCGAAGGACTCAAGAAAGCAAGTAGAGCTGTTAAATCTGCGTCAACAACTGGAGGCTGCGGTGAAAAGCGAAGATTACGAACTGGCGGCCAAATTGCGGGACAAAATAAAGAAAGCTGAAACGTGAAGCGAAATACGAGATACGCTTCACGAGATACGAAATACGAAAATATGAAGCTGACCGACATAAGTAGCGATATAAACGAATGGTTTAACGGCTCCGGGCCGTTGGCCGATATCGTTATATCCTCGCGGATTCGTCTGGCCAGGAACCTGGCAGGGCACAAATTCCTGAGCCGCTGCTCAACCGCCGAAAAGTCCGATATACTAAAGAAGCTGAGAGATGTTCTGATGTCGCTGGACCTTGGCGATAAAATCTTCTATGTCAGCGTGGACAAGGCCCCGGTTCTGAACAGACATTTCCTGGTGGAACGACATCTTATCAGCCGGCACCACGCCTTCGGCAAGGGTCCGCGAGGTGTCGTTATCGCACAGCGGGAATTTTTTACCGCTATGATTAACGAAGAGGACCATCTGCGAATCCAGGTGCTAAAAGGCGGGCTGCAGCTATCTCAATGTGCCGAGCAGATAAACCATATCGACGATATGATAGAGCAAAAGGTGGATTATGCCTTTAGCCCTCGCTACGGGTACCTGACGGCCTGCCCGACCAATCTGGGCACGGCAATTCGGGTCTCGGTAATGCTGCATCTGCCGGCGTTGAAGATGACCGGCCAAATAGAGAAGTTCTTGAATGCCACAAGGGATATGGGTCTGGCCGTGCGAGGTCTTTTCGGGGAAGGCAGCGAGGCCGCAGGTGATTTCTACCAGATATCCAACCAGGTAACGCTCGGTATCTCAGAGTCGGATATCATCTCGCAATTTGAAAACGTTATCATCCCCGAAATTGTCGAATATGAAAATGCAGCCAGGAATCAGCTGCTCTCAAAGGAGAGCGATGTTCTTGACGACAAAATTTCGCGGGCGATGGCGCTTTTGCGAAACGCCCATTTGATAAGTTCGCAGGAGGCATTGTTCCTGCTAAGCCACCTGCGGCTGGGGCTGAATATGCACGAGCATATGGGGGCTTCGACTCCTGTGATAGATACGCTTTGCACCCTCATCCGGCAGGGCGGCGACGCAGATAAACGTCAGGGCCTTTCCATTGCGACCATAAACCGGCTCTTTATGCTGACTCTGCCGGCTCATCTGCAGTTAAACTATGGAAAACCGCTGGACGCCACCCACAGAGACGCGCTTCGAGCCAAAATCATCCGCTCAGCACTGAACGGATAGCGTATAGCACTTAGCGAATAGCGTACAGTTATGAAAACGAAGTCATTTAAAGACCTCATAGTTTGGCAGAAAGCTTACAAATTGGTTTTAGAAATGTACAAGATAACAAAAGATTTTCTAAAAATCTGAAAGCTATGGATTATCCTCACTTTTTACAGTCGCAAGGTCATTAAAATTTCGGCGTTTGTGTTTGAAAGAAAATCTTGATATTATCGTAGAATTGGAAGGCTTGGCTGCGTAAGCAAGCGTTTAATATGGGAAATATCAGGGGAATAATTTAAATAAAAAACAACAGGAGGTAAAAATGAAGATAGGTATAGATAGTTACTGTTTTCATCGTTATTTCGGAGAGGTTTATGATAACCAGGAAGATCCCAGAAAGCAGATAACATATGAAGACTTTTTGAACTGTGCCGTTGAGCTTGGTGTAGCTGGTGTTTCTCTGGAAACATGTTTTTTTGACAGCCTGGATGAAAGCTACTTGAAAAGCCTTAAGGCAATTATGGATAAAGGCAATCTCGAGTGTATCGTTGCCTGGGGGCATCCCATGGGGCTGGAAGGTGGCGAGAATGTAGAAGCCATTGCAGATATGGAGAAGCATTTTAAGACCTGTGAAATCATGGGTACTGATGTGCTGAGAATGGTGGGTTCTCATTACGGGTTGAGAAACAGTCCACACCGGCCACAGATGGAGAAGCTCATAAAGCTCATAAAAGATTCGGTTAAGCGAGCCGAAGTTCGCGGAATAAAACTGGCCATGGAGAATCACTTCGATTTCACCTGTGATGAGATGCTTGAAATGTTTGAGACTCTCTCTTCGCCATATTTCGGCATGACTCTTGATACAGGTAATGCGTTGCGTTACGGCGACGATCCTGTTGAGGCTGCAAAGAAACTTTCAAAATACATATATGCGCTTCATTTTAAGGATGTGGCACCGTTACCTGACGGTAATCCCGAAGACTGGTTCTACTATGCCTGCACGGCTATTGGTGATGGCGAGATAGATATACCAGCCCTGTGCAAGACACTGAAAGACTCGGGTTATGACGGTATTTATGCCATAGAGTTCGATTACCTGCACCCTAAGTATGATGATGAATATTCTGCATTAGCCAGGAGCGTGGAGTATTTGAATAACCTTGAGATTTAAAGTGGGATGAATAAAACGAAGGAAATAAATGTAGCTCTTATCGGTTGTCAGTTCATGGGCAAGGCCCATAGCAACGCATGGAAAAATGTCACACACTTTTTTGATATTAATCTCAAACCAGTTATGAAAGTAGCATGTGACATAAATGAAAGCGTCCTGAACAAGTTTGCAACGAAATGGGGATGGGAAGAAATAGAAACGGATTGGAAGAAGGTGGTCGAAAGGGACGACATAGACATTATTGACATCACGACTCCACCTTCGATACATCGCGAGATAGCGGTGGCAGCGGTCAAAGCCGGGAAACACGTGTTTTGCGAAAAACCCATAGCCTTAAATACAGACGAGGCGCAGGAAATGTACGATGCCGCTGAAGCAGCCGGCGTGGTTCATTATCTAAACCATGAATACCGCAGATGTCCTGCTGTGGCCTTAGCCAGGCAGCTTATTGATGAAGGAAAAATCGGGCGAATATTTCATTGGCGCGGTGCCTATTTGCAATCCTGGCTGACAGACCCTAACTTTCCTCTGACTTGGCACCTTAAAAAGGAAACAGCTGGGTCAGGAGCCCAGGCTGGAATAAACTCGCATAGTGTTGATCTGGCCAGATATCTGGTGGGAGACATAAACAGTGTTGTTGCAATGATGACTACGTTTATTAAGGAGCGTCCTTTACCCGGTGCAGCAGCAGGCACGTTCAAGCCAGCAGGAGCAATAGAAGGCGGAGAAAAAGGAGAAGTTACAGTAGAGGATGCTATTTCGATGGTAGTAGAATTCAAAAATGGAGCATTAGGTTCGTTTGAAGCAACTACATTTGCTCCCGGCCGAAAGAACTACAATTACTTCGAGATATACGGCGATAAGGGAAGCCTGTTATTCAACCTGGAGCGTATGAATGAGCTTCAGTTCTTTTCAACGGAAGATCCGGAATATGCTCAAGGTTTTAAAACAATATTAGCTACCGAGCCCTGTCATCCGTACATTGATAACTGGTGGCCCCCGGGACATATCATTGGTTTTGAACACCAATTCCATCATGGAGTTGCAGATTTTCTCGCAGCCATTGACAAGGGAGCTTCTGTTACTCCTAATTTTAAAGATGGGGTCGAGGTAATGAAAATCCTCGAGGCCGGACTTGCTGCAGCAGAGACGGGAAAGAAAGTAGAACTTACGCTAATGTAGCTTGAGGCGGCGCTATAGCAGTGTCATATCATATATGAGAGATATAATATGAATTCCCAAGAGAGGGTTGAAGCAGCTATCCGTCTTGAAGAACCGGATAGACTGCCTATTGACTTACATAATTTTCTCGTATGCGCAGAACTAATGGAGATGCCTTACGGAGAAGTATTTAATAGCCCTGAACTCATTGCAAAATCACATCTGAAAGGTATATCCCTTTTTGGTCACGATATGGTGCTAGTTGAAGCCGGAGTCGCCACGCTGGCGGAAAGTTGTGGGTGTGAACTTGAGTATCCGGAAAACGCTGCGCCATGGATTAAGAAACCATTGTTGGGTGGCAAAACACCGGAAGAAGTTAAATCTATTCTAAGAAATCTGGATGTTCCTGATCCTGCGAAAGCAAAGCCGTTAAAGACTGTTATCGATGCGGTCAGAATCCTGCTTGATAATAAAGGTGACGAACTGTTTATTATGGGCCGCGCAGATCAGGGTCCTTTCAGCCTTGCATGTGAACTTAGAGGGATGAATGATTTCCTTTTAGACGTGGCCGTTGAGGAGGACTACATTGACGACTTACTGGAGTATACTTCTGAAGTCTATTATACATACGCAAGCGCGTTAATGGAAGCTGGCGCGCATGCAACATCCATGGGTGAATCCCCTGCGGGGCCGAGTGTTGTTTCTCCTCAGGTTTACAGGAAATATGCTATGGTGGCAGAGCAAAACGTCATCAACAGGTTACATGAAAATAAATATTTGATATCTAATCATATCTGCGGAGAGGTTGATGCCATCCTGCCTGATATGGTTGCCACCGGAGCAGATATACTGGAGCTGGATCATGAAACAAATCTGGAATTAGCCTGTAGTAAAGCAAAGGGTAAAACTTGTCTGCTGGGGCCTATCAGCCCGATGATCTTGAATCAAGGCAGCCCGGAAGACGTAAGGGCGGAAACAATAAAAGCAATTCAGATTATGAAGGGAAATTATGGCTTTATATTAGGGCCAGGCTGTGCTCTGGGTGGTTCCACGAAAATTGAGAATATAAAGATGCTTGTAGAAACAGGAAGAAAACATGGAAAATATTAAACGTTTGTACCGTAGTAGGCATAAACTCATCTGAAGGTAAAGTCTATAAATTCCATAAGGCAAGCATTACAAAGCATGCCAAAATCGTGCTCGCCATTTTCCGTATCGTACTCACAAGACACAGTTTTGTACTTTCCTAAATCTAACGCTAAAATATTCATTGTCAGGCCCGTGTGGTACAAAAATACATACGTGGCTTTGATTATATAAAGGAGGCCTCACGCATCACAACCGTAAGGTCAACAACACCGGACATTCCATCCAGTTACAAACGTATGTTCAATCCTATACGCTAAACGCTATCCGCTATTTTCTATTCGTCTGCCAAAATGGCACAATAGACAGAAATCAGAAGACAGAGGACAGAAGACCTAACTTCTTGAAATACAAGAGGTTAGCCAGCTAACCGCCCCCTTGTTCCCCAATTGGCACAGGTTTTGCACAATTATATCCCTTGAAGCGTGAAACGAAATATGAGATACGAATTATAGCGAAAGGAAATTAGTTATGGCTAAAATCATTGGAATAGATTTAGGAACCACCAATTCCGTCGTTGCTGTGATGGAAGGCACATCGCCGAAGGTTTTAATCAACTCTTCCGGCTCCCGACTGACGCCTTCAGTGGTCGGCTTTACTGACAAGGCCGAGAGACTCATCGGCCAGATTGCGCGCCATCAGCAGGTAACCAATCCCGAAAACATAGTATTTTCCATCAAGCGTTTTATGGGCCGACGCCACAATGAAGTCTCATCGGAAGAAAAGATAGTCCCTTACAAAATTACCGGCGCGGCGGAAGAATTGGTCAAG